>CABUTH010000208.1 GCA_902494465.1 uncultured Collinsella sp. | reverse complement strand
TGCCGGTGAGCACGCCGGTCCACTCGTTACGCAGGCGCTTGTACTGGCCGAACATGTAGCCGACCTCACGGCCGCCGACGCCCAGGTCGCCAGCCGGCACGTCGGTGTTCGGACCGATATGGCGGGACAGCTCGTTCATGAAGGACTGGCAGAAGCGCATGATCTCGTTGTTGGACTTGCCCTTGGGGTCAAAGTCGGAGCCGCCCTTGCCGCCGCCCATGGGAAGGGTGGTCAGGCTGTTCTTGAGGATCTGCTCCAGGCCCAGGAACTTGAGCATGCCCAGGGTGACCGTCGGGTTAAAGCGCAGGCCGCCCTTGTAGGGTCCAATGGCAGAGTTGAACTCGACACGGTAACCGCGATTGACCTGAACCTTGCCCTGGTCGTCGACCCAGGGAACACGGAACATAACGATGCGCTCGGGCTCGACGAGGCGCTCAAGCAGGGCGGCCTCCTCGTACTCGGGATGGGCGTCGAGCGCCGGCTGGATGGTGCCGAGGATCTCGGTCGCGGCCTGGATGAACTCAGGCTGCTCGGGATAGCGGGCCTTGAGCTCGTCGAGAACTTTCTGCGTGTAGCTCATGCTTCCTCCAATTGATGGAAAAGAAAAGTGTCGTTCGAGGCGCCCCATGCGCCCCGAGCTTTATCGAGTATGGATAATATCGCACTGTTGCAGCAAAGTTTCGCATAAGCCGACGAGCAGATGTTTCGTTTTGATTACGATGCAGGTAGAAGCGTTTTTGAGTGCCTGACGTGCAAAACCCGTGTTTCAAACCTGTTTCGTCCACGTGTTCTAAACCACCACATTGGGGACAGGCACCTTTGTGGTGGTGTTGGTGGTTAGAGGACGAGCTGGTGGTAGTCGGCGGGGGTTACGCGGCCCTCGGTGGCGGCGCGGAAGGCGGCGAGGGCATCGCCCGAGAACGGCATGGCCCAGCACAGTCCGCAGCCGGCGGTGATGGAGCCGGGCAGCGGCGTGATGCGCCCAGGAACACCGGCGGCAAGGCACAGCTGTTCGCATTCCATCACATCGAAGGTGCTGTCGAACGACACGATGATTTTGCGTTCATGGTCGAGAGCATCACCGGACGGGCCTTCGCGGTGTGCATCGCGATACGCCGCGGCGGCCGCTTCCTCTTCCGCAGTATGTCCACAGCCACCGCAACCGCAGGTACAGGGTTCGGACCCGTCGCAAGTGCAAGGTTCTCCCGTGTCGGGACAAATATCGTGAGACATGGCAACTCCAATCGTCTAGGCGAGTAACTCGGCCGCCGCAAACTCCTCGGGCGTATTGACGTTTTCGAAGCAGAGCATCGAGCCCGCTACCTTAACGATCTGCGGCTCATCCATATAACCAGCCTGAACGTGACTGATCAGGCAGCGAATGCGCTGGCGGTCGCTGGCGAGCAGCTCTTGGGAAACTGACGCACACGCGTCACGGCGCCAGACGGCGCAAAGCGGCTCAATCCCCCGCTCCTCGCGCGGCACGCACACGTCGAGCGCCTCAGACTCAACACGATCGGCAAGCGCGCCGATGAGTTCCGGCGAGACAAATGGCATATCGCAGGCGACGATCGCCACGAGCGGCAATCGGGCCGCGGCCAACGAGCTCGCGATGCCGCGCATGGCGCCCGCCGACCCTTCAAGGTCCGCCACCACACGCGGCACCAAGCCGCCAAACGCGCACTCCTCAAGGTAGGCAAGCTCGCTGGGACGCGAAGTCGTCACGACTAACTCGCCGGCAACTGGCGCCAGCCGACCCAGCACGCGCTCGATGAGCGGCTCGCCGCAAAACGCCATGCGTGCCTTATCGCAGCCCATGCGCGAGGACAGCCCGCCCGCCTGGACGACACAAGAAAGATCGGCCCGTCTTACGGTAGTCATACGGCAAAACACCTCCATCGGCATGCTCGAAACCCGGTGCACGAAGCCAAATACCGCCGCAGAAATAGCAGCGCTACGAAAAGCTCGTGCAAAAACAAAACAGCGCCTTTGCGGCACGCAGCAAGACCGCGAGCACAAAAGCGCTGGTAGCGTATGGCGGGAACGTATGTGAATCGAACACATCCAAGACGTTTTGCACGCCTCGCAACGGTTTTGAGGACCGCGGAGCCCACCGGAGCCCATCCGTTCCCAAGTGCCGCGGTATTTTACCAAACCGAGCAGCCAATCTAGCGCAGAGAGCGCAGGCCGCCGGCATCCTTGTCGAGCACCGTAAAGCGCACGGCATCCAGGTGCTCCAAGATGCTGATGGCACGTTTGCGCGACACACCCAGGGCCTCGCGCAGCACGCTCGTGGTGGCAGCGCCGCCGGCTGCCTCAATGGCAGCGGCAACAAGCTCGCGCGCATGTTCCTCGGCGGCAGCGGACAGGGCAACGTCGCGCTCGACCTTAACGATCGAGCGGTTGAGCGAAAGCTCGCGCAGGGCACGCGTCATGGTGTCGCGATCGAGCTGCAGCTGCTCGCCCACCTCGGGTAACGTCGGCGCATCGAGGCCGGCCTCATCCAGCAAGGCAACGATACGCTCGCAGGCCTCGCGCACCACACGCGCCGCGGCGGCTGCAGAGTGCGGGTCGAACACCTCGGCGCCTTCGGCAGCACAAACGCCGCGCGAGCAGCCCTCGGCGATCAAGGCCGCGGCAACGGCATCGTCGGCAGCAGGCCAGGCAGCATGGGCGACGGCGCCGGGCGTAAAGCCCGTCTCCTTGGGAGCCGCCGCGTGCATGGCCGACAGGGTCGCCGCCAGTGCATCCATCGCGGCGTCGAGCACCACGGCGCCCGCCAAGAGGCCCGCATCGCCCGCGGCAAGCATGCGAACGGAGCCCTGCGCCACCAATCCGCGCAGTGCGGCATCGGCCTCGCCGACACCAAGATCCAAAGCCTCGGCAACATCAACCGTCGTAACCGGCAGCGTCTGCAGCGTCAGCCAAGCGCCCACACCGCCCGCGATATCGCCGGTCTCGAGCGCCGTATACAGCGTACGCTCCCCTTCGGCAAGCTCGCGCGAACGACGGCAACGCGAAAGCAGCACACGCCCGCCACCAATGAGCATCACGGGCGAATATGAGAGCACCACGGCATGGTCTCCGGCTCGCAGCGGCAGCGGCTCCTCCAAGCGCACCTGCACGGTACGGGTCTCGCCCACCGCCATGGGGGCCGCGCCCTCCAAAAGCATGATGCGGCCG
>CABUTH010000207.1 GCA_902494465.1 uncultured Collinsella sp. | reverse complement strand
GGCCGTCCACTACCTGTACTACGAGCGCTACGGCTGGATCCCCGTGATCATCGGCAACGACGAGCGCAGCCTGTGCGGCCGTTACGCCGTGTACTACGTCATCTCCATGGAGGGGGAGGATCTCGGCTGGGTGACCGTGCGTGCCGAGGTCGATCCCGCCAAGATGACGTTCCCGTCCGTGACGCCGTTCGTTCCCGCCTGCGTGTGGGGCGAGCGCGAGCTGCGCGATATGTTCGGCCTGATCCCCGAGGGCCTGCCCGATCGTCGTCGCCTGGTGCTGCCCGACGATTGGCCCAGTGGTCTGTACCCGCTGCGCAAGGACTCCATGGACTACCGCTTCCGTCCCGCTCCCGCGAGCGACATGGAAAACTACGAGTTCTTGGCTGACACCAAGGGCAAGGAGACCACGCTCGTCCCCATGGGACCGTTGCACATCACCTCCGACGAGCCCGGCCACTTCCGCCTGTTCGTTGAGGGCGAGACGATCGTCGATGCCGACTACCGTCTGTTCTACGTGCACCGCGGCATGGAGAAGGTCGCCGAGACGCGCCTGAACTATGACGCCGTGACGTTCCTCGCCGACCGCATCTGCGGCATCTGCGGCTGCGCCCACTCGGTGGCCTATGCCGAGGCCGTCGAGCGCGCCCAGGGCATTCATGTCCCGCCGCGCGCCCAGTACATCCGCGCCATCATGCTCGAGGTCGAGCGTCTGCACTCACACCTGCTCAATATTGGCCTCGCATCGCACTACACCGGCTTCGACTCCGGCTTCCAGCAGTTCTTCCGCGTCCGCGAGAAGTCCATGGACCTGGCCGAGAAGCTCTCCGGTCACCGCAAGACCTACGGCCTCAACGTGATCGGCGGCGTGCGTCGCGACATTTTGGCCGAGCAGAAGCTCTCCACGCTCACGACCATCCACCAGCTGCGCTCCGAGGTTCAGGAGCTCGTCGACGTCTTGCTCTCCACGCCCAATTTTATTGAGCGTACGAGTGGCATCGGCATCTTGGACCGCAAGATCGCACGCGACTTCTCGCCGGTCGGCCCGCTCATGCGTGGCTCGGGCTATGCCCGCGACGTGCGCTTCGACCATCCCTTCGACGGCTACGCCGATCCGGACGTTCAAAAGATGCACGCCGCCACGGCTGACACCTGCGATGCCTTCGGCCGTACCGCCGTTCGCATCCAGGAGGTCTACGATTCGATCGACATGATCGAGACCATGCTCGAGAACTGCCCGTCGGGTCCCATCCTCACCACGGATTGGGAGTACACCCCGCACAAGTACGCCATCGGCGCCACCGAGGCTCCGCGCGGCGAGGACGTGCACTGGGCCATGCTCGGCAACAACCAGAAGTGCTACCGCTGGCGCGCCAAGGCGGCCACGTACAGCAACTGGCCGGTCCTGCGCTACATGTTCCGCGGCAACACCGTGGGCGACGCTGCACTGATCGTCGGCTCGCTCGACCCGTGCTACTCCTGCACCGATCGCGTGACGGTGACCGATGTCGCCGCCAAGCGTGACCACGTGCTCGACAAGGAGCAGTTCGAGAACGTCTGGCGCGACAAGTCGCCGCTTGCGGGCGAGGGCACCATGGCCGCTCCGCTCGATGAGGAGGCGCTCTAATATGCTGAAGCTTTGGAAGGTTAACGCCAAGGCCGGCGACGCGACGGTCAAGTACCCGTTTGCGCCGTTCCCCACCAACAAGGACATGCGCGGCAAGCCCGAGCACAACGCCGAGCTCTGCATCGCCTGCGGTGCCTGCGGTGTGGCGTGCCCGGCCGATGCCATTCGCATGGACACCGACCTTGCGGCCGATACCATTACCTGGTCGATCGACTACGGCCGATGCATCTTCTGCGGCCGTTGCGAGGAAGCCTGCCCCATGGAGGCCATCAAGCTCACCGAGGAGTTTGAGCTGGCCGTCATGAGCAAGGACGACCTTACCAGCAAGAGCGTCTATACGCTCGAGCACTGCTCGCGTTGCGGTAAGCCGTTTGCCCCGCACAAGGAGATCGACTACGCCAAGCGCCTGCTGCAAAAGGCCGGCGGCATGGAGGCCGAGCAGGCCGCCCGTACCGTCGGTATGTGCCAGGAGTGCAAGCGTGAGCTCGACGCCCTGCGCGCCGCCTCGGCCGTAAAGACCGGCAACGCGCACGGCATGGCTGCCAACGAGACGCTTGCGTCCGGTGAGCCCCAGGGCCCCGGCATGGAGTATCTGGGCGGCCACGGCGTGAACCCGGAGTATATCGACCGCGAGCTCAACCCCGATGCGCCCGAGATTCCCGCCGGTCCGGCGCCGGTCGAGGGCATCATCATGGATTTTGATACGAAGGAGGAGTAACCATGGCCGAACCCACGCTTTTGCCCGAGCGGCTTCAGTACCGCCCGACCAAGATCGAGCTCGACGAGAGCATCGAGAAGGCCAAGGCGACCCTTCTTAAGAAGATCAAGCGCTCGGTGTACGTCTACCGTGTTGACTGCGGCGGCTGCAACGGCTGCGAGATCGAGATCTTCGGTTCCATCACGCCCGTCTTCGACGTCGAGCGCTTTGGCATCAAGGTCGTGCCCTCGCCCCGGCACGCCGATGTGCTGCTGTACACCGGTGCCGTGACGCGTGCCATGCGCATGCCGGCCCTGCGCGCCTTTGAGGCCGCACCCGATCCCAAGATCGTGGTGTCCTATGGCGCTTGCGGCTGCACCGGCGGCATCTTCTACGACAACTACTGCGTCTGGGGCGGCACGGATAAGATTCTGCCGGTCGACGTCTACATCCCCGGCTGCCCGCCCAGCCCCGCGCAGACCATCTACGGCTTTGCCATGGCGCTCGGTCTGCTGGACCAAAAGCTCCATGCCGAGACCACGGTGGAGGCCGCCGGCGAGCAGGCCGATATCCTGCACCCCGGCGTGCCGTACAAGCTGCGCGTTGCCATCGAGCGCGAGGCTCGCGCCATGAGCGGCTACCGTTACGGCCGCGACCTGGCCAACGAGTTTATGGACACGCTCGAGGGTGCGCCCAAGGGCGATATCCGCGGCGCCATGGCGCTGCTCATCGACAAGCAGGATGATCCGCGCCGCGTCGAGGTGTACTCGGCGCTGCAGGATCTGGTGCTGGCCGGAGGTCGCTAGATGGAGCTCACGGACCGCTCTGGTTACTTTGCGGGCCCCGGCATGCTCGGCGGCTCCTTT
>CABUTH010000206.1 GCA_902494465.1 uncultured Collinsella sp. | reverse complement strand
GTTGGGAATCAAAAACAGGTCGGTCGCAATAGCGGCCAGAGCGCACCCCAACATAATCTGGGGCAGGTCGTGAAAGAAGTTCATCGATAGAATGCGCTTGATGTCCAGACGATATGCCATGCTGCCTCCCTCAAAAAAGCGCACCCAAACGGATGCGCTTCGAACTTCTTGCTGTATTCGATTCTACCGATTCGCCGGACAAAAACCACCCCTGCGCAGGGTTTGCTCTAGATACAAAACCACCCTGCTGGGAGGGTTTTAATCCATTTCCACATAAACCGAGCGGTTTAAGCAGACGGGGTCTCCGCATCAGCGTTGCCAGTGGCCCAGCGATGGTAGCCAATAACAAACGGGTCCAGGTCGCCATCGTCAAGAACGGCCTCGACATTGCTGGTCTCCACGCCCGAGCGTAGGTCCTTGACCATCTGGTACGGGTAGAGCACGTAGCTGCGAATCTGGTTGCCAAAACCAATCGTGGTCTTGGGTCCGCGAATCTCATCAAGCGCCTCGGCACGCTTCTCGAGCTCAATCTCGTACAGGCGAGCCTTGAGGATCTGCATGCACGCGGCCTTGTTCTGGATCTGGCTGCGCTCGTTTTGGCAGGTAACCACAATGCCGCTGGGGAAATGCGTCACGCGCACGGCGGAGTCGGTGGTGTTGACGCCCTGACCGCCCGGGCCACTCGCGTGGTACACGTCCACGCGGATGTCATCAGGACTGATCTCGATGTCGATATCATCGGGTAGCACGGGGATGACCTCGACGCCGGCAAACGTGGTCTGGCGGCGCTTCTTGTCGTCGGTGGGGCTAATGCGAACCAAGCGGTGGACACCGGCCTCGGCGCGCAGCATGCCAAATGCGTCCTTGCCCTCGACGGTAAAGGTCGCGCGGTCGATGCCGATGACCTCGGCCGCGGGACAGTCGTTGATGGTGATCTTCCAGCCGCGACGCTGGCAGTACTTCATGTACATCTTAAAGAGCATGAAGGTCCAGTCCTGGGCCTCCAGACCACCCTGTCCGGGCTTGATGGTCACAATGGCATCGCCGTGATCGAACTCACCGGTAAACCAGCTCGAAAGCTCAAGCTCATCGATGGCACGGGCCAGGCGCTCAGCCGTGGCTGTAGCCTCCTCGCGAAGGGCGGCGGCGTCGGGGTCATCCCCCATCTCCTCGGCAAGCTCCAGCGCGGCGCGGGCATCGGAAAGCTCGCCGCGCGCGGTGTCCACGGCAGCGATATCTTCCTTGGTGCGCGCAATCTCCTCCATGGTGGCACGGGCGGCGTCGGCGTCATCCCAAAAGCCAGGGGCAACACTTTTGGCCTCGAGCTCGGTCACGCGGGTACGCTTCTCGTCCAAGTGGAGATACGACTCGACCTCGCCGAGCCGGTCCGCAAACGCGTCCAGCTCGGCGGGCGTTACCTCTAAAGCCTCAGCCATTAACGATTCCTGCCGTGGCAGTGCTTAAACTTCTTGCCGCTACCGCAGGGGCACGGGTCGTTGCGGCCCACGTTGACGTACGGATCGTCGCTCTCGGACTTGCGGTAGGTCGTCACCTTGCCACCGTTGTTAACGGCAGCCGGACCACCCTGGACAGCCGTGCGGGCCTGCACCTGCGCCTGCTTGCGCAGCACCGAGTCGCCGTTATCAGCATCGACCTCGGCAGGACCGGAGAAGCGCGCGCCCTCGAGCGCGGGCTCCTCCTTGTGCTCCACGGCACGCGGGGCAGCCTTGATCTCGATGCGCAGAACCGTGCGCAGGTAATCCTCATACATGGTATCGACGAGTATCTGGAACGCGCCGTAGGCCTCGGTCTTGTACTCAACCAGCGGGTCGCGCTGGCCAAAGCCGCGCAGGCCGATGCCGGTCTTAAGGTAGTCCATCTCCTGCAGGTAGTTCATCCAGCGGGTATCGATGACGCGCAGCATGACCTGGGTGTTGAGCTCGCGCATCAGGTCCTCGCCCAAGCGCTCGGCCTTCATGTTGTAGCACTTCTCTACGTAAGCCAGGACATCGGCAGCCAGGGCCTCATAATCCTCGTCGGGGAACTTCGGCGTGTCGATGTGGCCGGTGAGCTCCACAACCCACTTGCGCAGGCCCTCCAGGTCGCGCTCGCCATCGTGACTGTCCTTAGTGCAGAACTCCTGCACGCAGCGGTACACGGTATCGTGCATGACCTCGGTGATGTGGTCGGTCAGGTCCTTGCCGTCCAGAATCTTATTGCGCTCGGCGTAGATGACCTGACGCTGCTTGTTCATGACGTCGTCGTACTCAAGGACGCTCTTACGCATGGAGAAGTTGATGCTCTCGACCTTGTGCTGGGCGCTCTCGACGGCCTTGGAGATGATCTTGTGCTGAATGGGCATGTCGTCGCCCATGTCGGCCGTGACCATCATCTTGGAGACGCGGTCCATCTTGTCGCCGCCGAACAGGCGCATGAGGTCGTCCTCGAGCGACAGGTAGAACTGGGTCTCGCCCGGGTCGCCCTGACGGCCGGAACGGCCGCGCAGCTGGTTGTCGATACGGCGGGACTCATGGCGCTCGGTGCCGATGACAGTCAGGCCGCCGGCGGCAAGCACGCGCTCGCGCTCGGCCTTGCAAGTCTCCTTGGCCTCGGCGTTAAACTGCTCGAGCTGCTCGGGCGTCACATCCTCCATGGTCAGACCCTCGTACTCCAGGCGCTCGCGCACCAGCTCGTCGGGGTTGCCGCCCAGCAGGATGTCGGTACCACGACCGGCCATGTTGGTGGCGATGGTCACGGCGCCGTAGCGTCCGGCCTGGGCCACGATGTGAGCCTCGCGCTCATGGTGCTTGGCGTTGAGGACCTCGTGTGCGATGCCGCGCTTGGTAAGGGCAGCGGACAGCTTCTCGGAGCTCTCGATGGAGACGGTGCCCACCAGGACCGGCTGGCCCTTGGCGTGACGCTGCTCGACATCGTCGGCGACGGCGTTGTATTTAGCCTGAATGGTGCGGTACACCAGGTCCTCGTGGTCCACGCGCTGCACGGGCTTGTTGGAGGGGATAACCTCGACGGGCAGCTTGTAGATCTCGCGGAACTCGGCATCCTCGGTAAGTGCCGTGCCGGTCATGCCGGAGAGCTTGTCATATAGACGGAAGTAGTTCTGCAAGGTGATGGTGGCCAGCGTCTGGTTCTCCTCGCGCACCTGCACGTGCTCTTTGGCCTCGAGCGCCTGATGCAGGCCCTCTGAGTTG
>CABUTH010000205.1 GCA_902494465.1 uncultured Collinsella sp. | reverse complement strand
CTTACGACGACGCGGCTTGGACATCCGTCTTTCCTTCCCATTCCATTAAAAGTAGTCAATTTGGGACGGGGCTATTTTAGCTGCCCGTCCGTTTCGGCAGGCGTTGCAGTTAAATTTGGGACGGGGTAGCTAAAATAGCCCCGTCCCAAATTGACTACTCTGCCTTGGCGTTGGCCTAGTACTGGCTCTCGTGCTTGCTGAAGAAGTCGAAGCGCGGGGGCAGCGGCTTTACGCGGTGCTCGCCGGGCTTCTCGCCCAGGCTCTCCACAAACTCGTCCGTGGAGGCAAAGATGTTATCCCAGCTAAAGAAGGCGACCGGATCGACGTCGAAGTACTCGCAGATGAGCTCGCAGCCGGCCGGGACGATGCCGTGCATGAGCACGGTTGCCACGCGCAGCTCGGTAAAGGCGTCGACGAGGGCCTGTGTCATTGCGGCGTTTGCCGGCTCGCCCTCGAGCTTGTTGGCGGCCTTGGAGGCATCGCTCCAGCGCTTGTTGGCGGCACGCAGGTAGTCGTCGCACACGGCGAGCGCGCGGTGCGTCTCGAACTTGTACATGGCCTGCTCAAAGGCGCGCGCTGCCTGCTGGGCAGCCTCGACCACGGCGGCGGAGGCGGCACCGGCGGGGATGCAGCCATTGCGATAGGGGCTCTCGTCGCCCTCCTTGACGGCGACGCCGTAGAAGCAGCTGCGGGCCAGGCGGTTGAAGACGCCGGTCAGCAGCGCGCTCTCCTTAAGGGCTGGATCGATGACGCGCTTGTCGTCGCAGGCGCGCACCTCGTTGCCGTCCTTGTCCTTGCCGGTCACGCGGGTGTCGTATGCCTTGGGGCTAAAGCTCACCGGCTTCTCGGACAGGCCGAGCGACAGCCAATGCGCGCGCATCTGCTCGCAGGTGTAGTGGTTGAGCAGGTCGTCTGCCGGCGGGGGAGGCGTCTGCGAGGACGAGCTGGCCTTTTTGCCCATGTAGAGCAGGTGGTAGCAGGCGCTGACGGTGCTCTGCGTAAGGTCCCAACCCAGGGCCTCCCACATGGCGGTCTGCGCGATGCAGTAGAAGTAGATGTTGTCCTGGCCGATGAACTGGTAGATCTGAGCGTCGTCAGAGCACCACCAGTCGCGCCAGTCGAGCGAGCTGTGCTGGTAGGTGGGCGCGGGGACCTGCGTGGAATCGGCGGCGGGCTCGCCCATGAGGGCGGCATCCTGGGCTGCGACGCCCTCGGTCACGCCGGCGGCCTTGGCATCGCGTGCGAGTACGGTGCGGGTGTAGCTGATGGGCGCCCACAGGCTCTCGGGCCAGCACCAGCAGGTGACGTCGTTCACGCCGTCGACCTCGGGCACCGGAACGCCCCAGTCGATGTTGCCGGTGATGCGGAAGGGCACGAGCGCCTTGCCGCTGCGGAAACGCACGCCGCCGTTGGCGAGCACCGCGTGGGCATCGTCGCGCTCCTTCCAGCTGGGGAAGGTGACGGTAAAGCTGCTCTTGTTGCCCTCGGGCTCCAGGACGGTGTGCTCGGGAAGCTGATCTTCGACGGCATCGAAGGCCTCGCGGAACTTGTTCTGAATATAGAGCTGAGCCGGCAGCAGCCACTCCTCCATGGTCTTGGAGACCACGGAACGAACCTGCGGGTTCTGGGCGAGCTTGGCGGTATAGGTCTTCATAAAGTCGAGGTAGGCCGGCAGGTCGAAGTAGAGGTTGTCTACCGGGCGCAGCTCGGGCACCTCGCCGGTGAGCTGGCTTTTGGGCGCGATGAGCTCCTCGGGCTCAAACTGGTGACCCAGGTCGCACTCGTCGGCATAAGCCTTCTCGGACTTGCAGCCCTGGATGGGGCAGCGGCCGATCACCTGGCGGCCGTTGAGGAACGTGCCGGCCTTGGCATCGTAGAACTGCAGCGTGGAGCGCTTGGAGATGGTGCCCTGCTCGTGCAGGCGCTTGATAATTTCGGCGGTTACCTCGTTGTGAATCTGCGCAGCCGGCTCAAGGCCCGAGCCGCCGTAGATGTCGCAGCTGATGTTGTAGTTGTTGAGGGTCGCGGCCTGGCGGGAGTGATTGGACTCGACATACTCGCTAATGGACTTGTCGTAGCCCTCGTTCTCCTTGAGCTTGCGGTAGCTCTCCATGATGGGCGAGCCATAGCAGTCGGTGCCCGAGGTGAAGATAACGTTCTCGCGGCCCAGGCGGTCGCGCAGGAAGCGGGCGAAGAAGTCGGCAGGGACAAAGACGCCGCCAACGTGGCCAAAGTGAAGACCCTTGTTGCCGTAGGGCTCGCCGGCGGTAACGATGGCGCGGCGAGGCCAGCTGGGACGGTCGTTCATGGAGTATTTGGATGCCATGGGACTCCTTCGCATATGGTGAGAGCGCGGCCGGGCACAAGGCCTGGCGACGCGGTGGTCAATTCGTGCATATCGTTCGACATTATCGCACATGCGGACGGGTACGTGGCAGGGGCGCTATCCTAAGATGCTATGAATGAGATTTCCAACATACATGCGTTTGAAGACGAGGATTTTCTGCACGCCTGCTTTGTGTGGGGGATGGCCGTGCTTGGCGCATTTGCCGTGTGTCTGGTGCCGGTGTTTATGCTGCTGGACGGGCCTGCGGACTTGGATGCGGCTGACGCGGGCGGCTGGATGGCCGTCTTGGGATGGATAGTCGGCTTGGCTGCGATCTCAATGGCGTCGTTCGCCATGCACGAGCTGGTGCACGGTGTGTTTTTTAAGCTGCTGGCGCCTGCGGGCGCGCAGGTGACCTTTGGGGCGAATCGCGAGACGGCGATGATCTATGCCTGCGCCGAGGGCGTTGTGTATTCGCGCCGGCGGTACATGGTGGTTTGCCTGGCGCCGACGGTTGTTGTGACGACAACGCTTGCCCTGGGGTTTGCGTTTTCGGGCTATCCGCTGCTGTGCTATCTGGCTGCCGGCTTGCATTTGTCGGGCTGTGTAGGCGACTGGTATTACGTGCGGACCATTTTGCGCGACCGCCGCATTGTCGCCTGCGAGGATACGTCCTTTGGCGTGCGCTTTTTTGGGTGAGGAGATGTCGATGAAGTCGTTGTTGCTGCATGCGTGCTGTGCACCATGCTCGCTTGAGCCGGTTCGCCTGCTGCGCGAGGAGGGGTTTGAGCCCACAATCTGCTGGACCAACCCCAATATTCAACCGCGCGATGAATGGCAGCGCCGCTTGGACGAGCTGCGCCGGTGGTGTGTCGATGGCGACATCGAGCTCATCGAGGCAGGGGAGGACCGCGATCACTGGGAGACCGGCG
>CABUTH010000204.1 GCA_902494465.1 uncultured Collinsella sp. | reverse complement strand
CGGTGTGGGCACAGTCGTGGGCGCCAATGATTCGCGCGTGTTCTACCGCAACGCCGTGCTGCCCGTGTTACATGACGACACGCGTTCCGGTCGGGAGATTTTTGCCGGTCTGGCGCAGGCGTGTGGCGTGGGCGAGTACTTCCAGTTTACGTCTGACGATCTGGCGGCTGCCCAGGTGGCGCCTTTTGGGATCAATCTGGACGAGCTCAAGGAGCGCGGCTGGGCCGACACGGGTGTTACGTTGCCGTCGCGTACGGGCGAGCCGGCGATTCCCTTGGATAGCGGTAAAATTGCGCTGGCAAGCGACGTATGGGAACGAGCCGGCCTGGGCCGTGTACCCAACTGGATTGCTCCCATGGTGGAGCCCGGCCCGGGGATGTTTCGCCTCATTAGCGGCAACCGTCCCTTTGAGTCGCATACCTCGCGAAGGCTTGCGGCGGCCGGTGCCGCCGAGGCTGGATCGGACCTGGATGCCGTGCAGATGAATGCCGATGCTGCTGCGCACATGGGCATCGCCGACGGCGAGGTCGTCGAACTCGTGAGCGATATGGGCCGCGATCGCGTGCGCGTGGAGACGACGCCGTATCTGCATCCGGCGTGCATCTTCACCTCGGCCGCTCCCGGCGGGCGTTCGTTTGGCGCCGATGCCGGTGGCGCTCAAGCCTTGGGCGTGGGTCCGCTCGACCATACGCCGTTGCGTTGGGACCCGTTGACGGGCGCTGCGCTCACCCAGGAAAACGCCGTTCGCGTGGAAAAGATCGCGGCGCGCGAGGATAATAGCGATTGATTGACTCAGCCGATCGAATTGGCTGATAGTTTGACGTTCGAACGATTGATTCACCTTTGGTTTTGAAAGGTCGCACATGAGCGATAGCCAGAACATGTCCGATGAGGTACGCGCCCGCCTTCGCGCTATTCCTTCCGTCAACGAGCTGCTCGCAGAGTGGCCGGTTGTGAAGGCGGCGGGGGAGACCTGCGACGCGGTGGTGCATGCCGCCGTCACGGCCGAGCTCGACGAGGAGCGCGCCGCGATTCGTGCCGGCGCCGCCCCGCGTTCCAAGCGCGACCTGGCCTCGGCCATCGAGTGGCGTGCGCATCGATCCGCACTGCCGAGCCTGCGCCCTGCCGTCAACGCCACGGGTGTGGTCATCCATACCAACTTGGGTCGCGCCCCGCTCGCGGAGTCGGCGGCAAAGGCCGTGGCCGAGGTCGCGCGTGGCTACAGCACGCTCGAGTACAGCGTGGACACCTGCTCGCGCGGGTCGCGCAAGGAGCACGCCGCGCAGCTCATCCGCTCGCTTACCGGTGCCGAGGACGCGCTGGTCGTTAACAACAACGCCGCCGCTGTGCTGCTGGTGCTGGCGACCCATGCCGCAGGCAAGGAGGTCATCGTCAGCCGCGGCGAGCTTGTCGAGATCGGCGGCAGCTTCCGCATCCCCGATGTCATGGCGGCTTCGGGCGCCAAACTCGTCGAGGTCGGCGCCACCAACCGCACGCACCTGGCTGATTATGAGCAAGCCATCACGCCCGATACGGCGATGATCCTCAAGGTCCATCCTTCCAACTATCGCATCGAGGGCTTTCACGAGGAAGTGGGCTCTCGGGAGCTTGCCGCCCTGGCCCACAAGCATGGTCTGCTGTTCTACGAGGACCAGGGTTCGGGCGCGCTGTTGCCCGACGACATCTTGGTGCGCGGCGGCGAAGAAACCACGCCGGCTTCGGTTTCGGCAGGGCTCGATATCGTGTCGTGCTCGGGTGATAAGCTGCTGGGCGCCGCGCAGGCGGGCATTATCATGGGCCGTCGCGATCTGGTCCAGGCCTGCGGGTCGCATCCGCTTATGCGTGCCCTGCGCCCGGGCAAGCTCGCACTCGCGGCGCTCGAGGCTACACTGCGCATTTACATGGATGGGGCGGATGTGGCCCATCGTGAGGTGCCGGTGCTCAACATGCTCACGCTTCCGCAGGCTCATCTGGAGCGTCGCGCACGCAAGCTGCGCGAGCTGATGGTGGCGGGCTTCGATAAGGCTGGCTGCCCGTGTGCCGTGCAGGTGGAAATCGTCGAGGAGTCGTCGACTCCCGGCGGCGGCTCGCTGCCTACCGTCGAGCTGCCGACGATGTGCGTTGCCGTGCGTCTTGTCGATGAGCGTCTTTCCGTTGACGCGCTCAAGCGCTCGCTCGTCCAAGACTTCGATACGCCGGTCTTCACGCGCGCCTCGCATGACCGCATTCTGTTTGATGTGCGCACGCTCGTTGGCGACCGCGATATCGAGACGGCGGCGTCGACGCTCGTCGCTTGCGTTGTGAAGGCGATTGCTCGATGAGTGAGGTTAAAGCGCTGGTGGAGTGTCCCGTTATCGTTGGCACGGCGGGCCACGTTGACCACGGTAAGTCGGCGCTGATCGAGGCGCTGACCGGCAAGAATCCCGATCGTCTGGAGGTCGAGCGCCGTCGCGGCATGACGGTGGAGCTGGGCTTTTGCGAGCTGGCGCTGCCGAGTGGCAAGATCGTTGGCCTGGTCGACGTGCCGGGCCACGCGCATTACCTGCGCGCCATGGTGCAGGGTGCCACGGGCATCGACGTTGCCGTGCTGGTGGTTTCGGCCGTCGAGGGCGTGATGCCGCAGACCCGCGAGCACGTGCATGTGCTGGAGCTGCTGGGCGTCACGCATATGGTGGTCGCGCTGACGATGTGTGATCTGGCCGACGCCGAGATGACCGAGCTTGCCGAGCTCGATGTCGATGACTTTTTGTCGGGTACCGTGTTTGAGGGCGCGCCAATTGTGCCCGTGTCGTCCAAGACCGGCGCGGGAATCGATAACCTGCTGGTTGCGCTCGACGAGCAGGTTGCCGCTTGCTGGGATGCCTGCCGTGCTCGTGCCGAGCTTACCGATGCCGCACCGCGTCTGCCCATCGACCGTTGCTTTACGATCAAGGGCGCCGGTACCGTGGTGACGGGAACGCTGCACGATGCGCCCGTCGCGGTGGGGGATGAGCTTGTCGCGCTGCCGTCGCGTACGGCCTGTCGCGTGCGTGGGATTCAGGTGCATGGCGATACGCCGCGCGCGCTGCCTGGTCAGCGTGTGGCGCTCAACCTGGTTGGTGACGGTGTCGCAGCGCTTGACCGTGGCGAGATGCTGGGCGTGGCGGACCGCTTTGGTCAGACGCTGCGCTTTATGATGACGTTCACCTACCTGGGCCGCGAGGGAGCCAAGCCGCGCGTGCTCGAGTCGGGCGCGCGTGTGCACGTGATGGCGGGTGCGGCCGAGGTTG
>CABUTH010000203.1 GCA_902494465.1 uncultured Collinsella sp. | reverse complement strand
GGCGCCATCAACATCGACATAAACCTCTGCCGCGGCAGACGCCTTAGGCGAAGAGCCTTCGGATGTCTTTCCGCTCGAGGCATCGCCGGATCCCGGCTCCACTAACGAACCCGAACCATCAGTGTGCTCAAACGACACACTGCCGGCACCGCCGCCAAGGTTCGCCATCGCCAGTCCACTCGCCATCGCAATGACGACCAGTATCGCCATCACCACTGCCTTATGACCGAGCAGCTTGTCCGCCAAGCGGTCCATCCGTTTGACCCGTTCGTGTTGTTCGCGCTGCGCCATAGCAAAACCTCCCAACAACATCGTGTCAGGAAAAGAGTCCTGCAACAGCCATTCTCCAAAACCGGTTTTCGCGGTCAAACCAAAAGCCGACCAAAACCTTGCGAAATACTGTCCATTTATTCAGGCACACGTCAGCAAATGAACACTTAGCCGCAAAATGCCCAGATAGCAAAAGACCGACGATGCAGACGCATCGTCGGTCTATGCACAAAATTACTCGTGATCTTGGTAAATCTCACGCGGAGCAAGCTCCGAATGTTTGCGTTTTAAGGTCTTAGGGGCCTTATACGTGTTGCTCTCGAAGTCGATGTACTCGGTCTGCTTGAGCAGGCGCTCGATCATCTCCTCGTGATCGAACAACTCCCAGGCCTCATGTACGGCATCGAGTTTAGCGTGCGTCTCGGGACGGCGCGGCATAAACAGCGTGCAGCAGTCGGGAGCGGCCTCAGTCGAGATATCGAACGTACCGATCTCCTCGGCGCGCGCGATGATCTCCTGCTTGTCCGAACCGATGAGAGGACGGAACACGGGGATCTTCACGGCCTCGTTGACAGCCATGATGTTCTCAAGCGTTTGAGAGGCAACCTGCCCAAGCGATTCGCCCGTAACGATGGCCTTAGCGCCCTCGATATGCGCGATGCGCTCGGCAACCGAATACATAATGCGGCGATACATGATCACGCGCAGATTGCTGGGACAGGTGACCGAAATCTCACGCTGGCAGTCGCCAAACGGCACCACGTACAGGCGGCCGATCTGGACACCCGGCTCAAGCGCACGGATGATATCCTGCACCAAATACTCGCTCGTATCGGGCGTCTGCGGACGACCAGAGAAATGTACCGGCACGCACACCGCGCCGCGACGCGCGAGCATCCAGGTCGCCACCGGAGAATCGATACCTGACGACAGCAGCGTCACGACCTTGCCGGCAGAACCCACCGGCAGACCGCCCACGCCGCGCTCGGAGCGCGCGTACACATAAACGCTACCCTGGACCACCAGTACGTGCACCATCGCATCGGGGTCGTGCATTTGAACCTTTTTATCGGGGAAGGCCTCACACAACACCTCGCCCACCTGACGATTGATGTCAATCGAGGTGAGCTCATAGTCGGTATTGGAGCGCTTAGCGTGCACCTTAAACGAATCGAAAGGACCAAACTCGCGCAGCGCCTTGACGGCGGCGGCGCAGTACTCCTGCGGGTCGCGGTTGGTGTGATACGCCAAAGACACACGAGCAACGCCGGGAACGGTGCGAATGACACGCGCCGCATCATCGGCCTGATGCTCGTTAAAGGTCACGAGGATATAACCGGAAATTCGAGACACGGCGTTCACGGAAAAGGCGGCCAAAGCCGCCTTAATGTTATCCATGAGGATATGCTCAAAATGTGCGCGGTTCTTACCCTTCAGTCCAACCTCGTGATAGTGGACCAGGCAGACGCGAACCGCCATTTAGGCTTCAGCAACCTTGTGGCCGAGCGCCTTCTCGTAACGAGCCTCGTCGTAAGAGATGTCGCCGTCGACAATCTCGTCCATAGCCATCGAGATGGTATCGGCACCGGAAAGCCCGATGGTGATGTCATCGACATCCTGGACGGCAAGCACGCGGTTGTGCTGGCCACGCAGCATGCTATTGATGTCGCAGGCGCGCTTGGAGGCAAGCGAAGCGAGCAGGAAGCGGTTGTGATCGGTCTTCTCCAGAAGATCGTCAATGCAAGGCTTTACAACGGACACGGACCTCAGATCCTTTCATGCATATCGAGAACGCGAACGAGCTCATCGGTCGCGCGGTCGAGATCGTCATTCACCACGACGTCGTCGTAGCGGTCGGCAAGGGCAAGCTCATCGGCGGCGTTTGCCATACGCAGCTCGATCGTCTCGGGCGTCTCGGTACCGCGACCGACCAGACGCTCGCGGAGTACCTCAAGCGAAGGCGGCTTGATAAAGATCAGCACGGCCTCGGGGAAACGCTCCTTCACCTGCAGGGCACCCTGGACATCGATCTCCAAAATCAGAGATGCGCCAGAGGCGAGCTTGGATGTGACCTCGCTCACCAACGTGCCGTAGCAGTTACCGTGGACCTCGGCCCACTCAACAAACTCACCGTTTGCCACGCGGCGGTCGAACTCCTCGCGCGTCAGAAAAAAGTAGTTGACGCCGTCGACCTCACCTTTGCGTGGTGCTCGCGTGGTAGCCGAAACCGTCAGGCCCAGGTTCGAGCGGAGCTCGCGCACACGAGTGACGAGCGTGCCCTTGCCTGCGCCTGACGGTCCAGAAATCACAAAGAGCTTGGAATCCTGAGCGCCCACTTATTTGGTCAGCTGCTCGAGGAGCTGCTCGCGCTGACGGACGCCGAGGCCCTGGACGCGACGGGTAGCGGAGATACCGAGCTCCTCCATGATCTTGGCGGCCTTGGCCTTGCCATAACCAGGAAGAGACTCGATGAGGGTGGAAACCTTCATGCGGGAAGCGATGGGGTCATCGGAGTTGAGCACAGACTCGAGGGACTTTTCGCCCTTCTTGATCTGCTCGCGAAGCTCAGCGCGGGCGTGACGTGCGGCAGCAGCCTTCTCAAGAGCCTGCTTGCGCTGCTCATCGGTAAGCTGAGGGAGTGCCATTCGTACCTCCAAAAAGTTGGGTTATATCTGATTCAATAATTGGCATTTTAGCACGTAGAACGTACAAAATGCCCAATCGCGGCTCCATAGGTTAGACGATACCCGCAAAAAGTGCAATATACTGCGCCCAAAGTTAAGCCCCTGACCTGCGATTCCACACAAAGGATGGGAAAGTTTACGCAGGCACAGGGGCTATTTTGTGCTAATGAGACCCAAAAGTGGTGACTTAGGGGAATCTTTTAGGCGACGTTTTCGACCAGCTCAGCGACAATAGCGTCAAAGGCGGCAACCGGATCGTCGGCGCCGGTGATGGGACGGCCCACCACAATGTGGCTTGCGCCACGCTCGATAGCCTGGGAAGGCGTGGCCACGCGCGATTG
>CABUTH010000202.1 GCA_902494465.1 uncultured Collinsella sp. | reverse complement strand
CGTTGCCTTCAACCTCTAACGTCGTATCCAGCGCGGCGATACGATCCTGCTCGACGTTTTCCCCGACCTCTCCAAAGTCGAGCTGCTCGATATGCTCAACCGGCGCGTTGAGCTGCTCGGCGGCTTTTCGCCCCGCGATCCCCGTTGGCTCGACGGCATGCTCGCCCCGCAACTCTCCCGCGTCGTCTGCACGACGTTCGAGCAGTGCCATCCAGGCTCCAACGATGTCATCCACCTGGTCTCAATCCTCAAACACTTTAAGTTGCTCGTCGAGGGAACAGCCGAGGAGCGCTCGGCGCAGGTCACGCGTGGTGGCGTATCTGTCGAGAGCATCTCAATACCCAGTCTACGCGCGCGCAGCGCTGTCGACGCCCCGCTTTACATCTGTGGCGAAGCGCTCGACATCGACGCCGATTGCGGAGGCTTTAACCTTGCGTGGGCCTGGCTCTCGGGCATTCGCGCCGCAAGCAGCCTGTAGCCGCGCAGTCTATAATCAAAAACGCATTCGGGCCGTCTGGGATACCGGACGGCCTCTTTCTTGCCTCTAAGGAGACCTCGATGATCGAAATCACCCAAGTCAACGCGTCGCTCGATGAAGCCGGCGATGAAAATGCCTGCCTCATTGTTGGCAAGCGAGTCGCCAAGCGCGTCCTACGTTGCAAGGACTCCGAGATCAAGTCCATCGAGCTCCACCGCAAGTCAATCGACGCTCGCAAAAAACGAGACGTCCATTTTATCCTGAGTTTTCGTGTTGAGCTGACTAGTCCCCACCTCGAGCGAGAAGCGGTCGACAGCGTCGCCGAGCGTGACCGCTCGCGCGTACGCGCGATAGAGGACGATGGGCCCTCATTCCCCTCCCCCGTCTCCGACGCACCTCAAGAACGCCCTGTCGTTGTCGGCGCCGGATGCGCTGGCCTTTTCGCTGCACTCACCCTTGCCGAAGCGGGTCTTAAGCCCTTGCTCATCGAGCGCGGCGACCCAGCATTTCGCCGCTCGCATGCGATCGATCTCTTTCTAAAGGAGCGCATCCTCGACCCCGAGAGCAATATCCAGTTTGGCCTGGGCGGCGCGGGGACCTTCTCGGACGGCAAGCTCAATACGGGAACCAAAAATCCCGCCCATCGCCTTATCCTCGAAACCTTCGTCGAGGCGGGCGCGCCCCGCGATATTCTGTGGGATGCCAAGCCGCACATTGGCTCCGACATCCTTCCCACGGTTGTCACCGCTATATCCCAGCGCATCGAGCAGCTCGGAGGTGTCGTCCGTTATCGAACAAAGCTCGTCGACATTCGCATCGACGCGTCTGGCGCCATCACCGGTATCGATGTCCAATCGTCCGAAGACGCCGCTTGCGAGCCAATCGAGACAAAGCACCTCATCCTCGCCTGCGGGCATTCTGCTCGCGATATTTTTGAGCTCCTTAAGGACCACAACGTGGCCCTCGCACAAAAGACCTTTGCCATGGGCGTTCGCATCGAGCATCCGCAGCGCGACATCGACCGAGCCCAATATGGAGCCTTGGCGGGACATCCTGCCCTCGGAGCAGCCCCCTACAAGCTCGTCGCCCATCTTCCCAACGGCCGCAGCGTGTTCTCGTTTTGCATGTGCCCCGGCGGGCAGGTTGTCGCCGCCTCTTCAGAACCGTGCCATCTGTGCGTCAACGGGGCCAGTCTCAATGCCCGCGACGGACGCAACGCAAATGCCGCCCTGCTCGTTAACGTCACGCCTGAGGACCTTCCCAACGATGACCCGCTCGCCGGCATCGAGCTCCAGCGTGCCTGCGAGGCGGCCGCCTATCGCCTGGGCGGTTCCAACTGGAACGCACCGGCACAACTCGTCGGAGATTTCCTCGCAGGACGCGCCAGCAAGGCGCCCGGAAAGGTAAAGCCCACCTATCCGCTCGGTGTGACCTGGACGGCAATTGACGAAGCCCTACCGCAGCATATCGTCGAGTCGCTCCGCCTGGGACTTCCCCTACTCGGAAAAAAGCTACGAGGCTACGACCGCCCCGATGCCGTTCTTACCGGCGTGGAGACTCGTTCGAGCTCACCGGTCACTGTCACCCGAGACCGAACGTGCCATGCCGTGTCGACCCCGGGCCTCTACCCTTGTGGTGAGGGAGCTGGATATGCCGGCGGCATCATGAGCGCGGCCACCGACGGCATCCGTTGTGCTGAAGCCCTGATCGCAGACCTCTAACGCACAAATTCCAGCGCGCAAAAGACATAGGCCCCGAGCTCCACAGGGAACTCGGGGCCTGTTCGCTATTTCTTAAACCGTGCACCCTGGCGTTTTCTGCCCGATGCGAACGTGGAACCCTTGCGGGCCTGCGAGCGTAAGCGCTCGATCGTCTCGTCCTCAGACGCACCCTCGAGCATCGCCCGAATCTGAACGACAGCATCGCGCAGGCGCGCCGCCTCCTCAAAGTCCATAGCGGCAGAAGCGTTACGCATATCCTCTTCCATGGTTTCGACGATCCGCACAAGCTCGTCATGCGGCAGTTCTTCCAACTGCTCCGCAAGTGTCTGCTCGGGCGCTACCGTTTCCGGCACACCGCCCTCGCCCGACTCATCGGGCGTATAGAATGCGCCATGGCCAAAAGAGTCGCCCTTCGAGCGTCCCTTGGAGCCCACGGTTTTTTCGGCCTCGGCAATAAAACTTGAGATGTCGTTGATGGCCTTGCGCACTGTCTTGGGCACAATGCCATGTTCTTCGTTATATGCCATCTGAATCTCGCGACGGCGCTGTGTCTCCTCGATGGCCTCTTTCATCGAATCGGTCACAACGTCTGCATACATGATGACTTCGCCATCGGCGTTACGGGCCGCACGGCCAATCGTCTGAATCAGCGAACGGCGGTTGCGCAAGAAGCCTTCCTTATCGGCATCGAGAATTGCCACCAGTGAGACCTCGGGAAGATCCAAGCCCTCGCGAAGCAGGTTGATGCCAACGAGAACATCGATCTTGCCCTCGCGCAGCGTTCGCAGGATCTCGACACGGTCCATTGTCGCCGTATCAGAGTGCATGTAATTGACCTTAATGCCCGCATCAAGTAGATGGTCGGTCAGGTCCTCGGCCATGCGCTTGGTCAACGTGGTCACCAGCACGCGCTCCTTGCGGGCAACGCGCTCGCGAATCTCGTCCTCAAGATCGTCAATCTGACCGCGAACTGGACGCACGTCAATCTTGGGGTCGAGCAGGCCGGTCGGACGAATAATCTGCTCCACGTCGTTTTGGCTCACCCGCAGCTCGTAGTCGCCCGGCGTGGCCGAAACATAGATAAACTGGGGGATCCTTGCCTCAAACTCATCGAAACGAAGCGGGCGGTTAT
>CABUTH010000201.1 GCA_902494465.1 uncultured Collinsella sp. | reverse complement strand
TCGGGCAGCACGAAGTCAGAAGCGCGCGCTGTCTCGGACCAGCGAATATCAATCGTCACGAGCAGGTCAAGCTGCTGCAAAATACCCAACCAAGCCTGCGCATTGCCATAGCCCGCACCGGGGTTACTGGCATAGACGATGAGTCCACGCAAATCGCCAGCAAGAATCGACTGACCGATGGTCGTGCACAGGCCGCGCACCGGAGCGACCAGTGGATAGCGCTCGGACCCCAACTTGGGCTCACGTGGCATCGACGGCGTCGCGAAACGCGCAGGGTCCAAATCGCCCAAAGCAAGCGGCGTGGGCGGGTTGAGGGCACCGCCCGCGTGTCCGATGCAGCCCAGCAGCACATCGACCAGACAAATCGCGCGCGCGGTCTGGGTGCTATTGGCATACGCGATACCGATGCCGCCATGAAAGCCGGCGTCCACCACGGCAGCAGGCGCGGCGGCAGCTAGATCACGCGCCGTGGCGGCGATCTCTGCGGCCGGCACGTCGCACATCGACTCGGCCCACTCGGGCGTCCAAACAGCAGCAGCCTGCGCCAGCTCGTCAAAACCCGTGGTATAGCGGGTCACGAACTCATGGTCATACAGGTCCTCGGCAATCAAGACATGCGCAATGCCCAGCAGCAAGGCCAAATCGCATCCGGGACGCACGCGCAGCCAGCGGTCGGCAAGCGCAGCCGAGCCGCTGCGCCGGGGGTCGACCACGATAATCTTCGCCCCACGGCGACGGGCATCGTTGAGCGCATCAACGGCCCCCGTCGTCGACGAATCGACGATGGAACGCCCTAGGTACATGATGCAATCGGTATGCGCCAGGTCGGAGGCGGGACTATAGCCCAGGCTGTGCTCCCAACCGGTAAGTCGGCTTACCTCGCAGGCACCGTCGGCACCGTATACGTTGGGCGAGCCCAGCGCATGCATAAAGCGATAGGCCCAGTAGCGGTCGAACGAGGGCACGCCGAGCGTCATGCCCAGCGCACGGGGCCCGCATTCGTCAACAATCCCCAAAAGACGCTCGGCAATCTGGGCAAACGCCTCGTCCCAGGTAATCGCATCGAACCCCGAGCCATCAGTTCGTCGGCGCATGGGATGCACAATGCGATCGCGCTCGTCAAACGGCATTGCCAGGCGATGCCGTCCGCGGGCGCACAGGGCACGCGCCGCGCACGGATGTCCCGGCACCGGCAACTCGGCCACCACACGCCCATCCTTAACATGGGCCGCAAAGGCGCAATCGGCATAGCATCCCCCGCATGTGGTCACCACGGCGCGACCGTCACGCTTCGCAGCAGATGCCATCTCGATTACCCCTTTCATCAGCCAAACACAACAGGCCAAAAGCCCGGCAACGAGCCCCAGACCCAAAAAGCCTCCCGCACGGCAACACCCCGCGGGAGGCCCAACGTCAAACAGACGGTACCTTACGCCTCGGACTTCTTAGCGTAGATAAACCAGTAGCCGAGCGCGACCAGAACCGCGCCGCCCACGATGTTGCCCAGCGTGGCGGCGGACAGGTTAAACGCAATGCCCGCGGCGTTGAGCGCATCGGCGCCGGCGACCTTGGCACCATAGCCGCACGCGTGCATCACGGCACCCATGGGCAAAAAGTACATGTTGGCGACGCAGTGCTCAAAACCGCAGGCCACAAAGGCGGCGATGGGCAGCAAAATGCCCACAACCTTATCGACCACAGTCTTGCCGGCGGTACCGATCCACACGGCCAGGCACACAAAGATGCTGCACAGGATGCCGCGGAAGAAGATCGTCACCCAGTCAATCGTCACCTTGCCGGCGGCGACGCTCACCATGGAATTGGCGACCGCCTCGCCGTTGAGCTTATAGATGCCAGCCATGTACACCAAAAAGACGATGAACAGGGCACCGACAAAGTTACCGACCCACACGACGACCCAGGCCTTGAGCATCTGAGCTAGGGTGATCTTTTTGCTCTTGAGCGCACAGACCATAAGCGAGTTGCCGGTAAACAGCTCGGCGCCGCACACCAGCACCAGCACCAGGCCCAGGCAAAAGCACAGGCCGCCCACGACGCGCTGGGCGCCCCAGCCCAGCGTGCTGTCGCTCAAAAACACCGTAAAGAACAGACCGCCGAAGGCGATAAACGCGCCGGCGAACATTGCCAACAGAAAGGCCTTAGCGACCGGCAGGTTAGCCTTGGTCACGCCGGCGGCCTCGGTCTTGGCCTCGATCGCGGCGGGCGCCAGGCAATCGGGAGCGGGGTACTCCATCTTGGAATCTGCCATGTCAATCACTTCTTTCCTAATCAGCAGGGACAAGCGCTCCTATTGCTCTTGTCCCAAGCGGACAAAGTGGGAAAAGTCGTTGGCGGCCACGGCGTCGTACACGGCGTCGACGGCGTCAAAGACCTCCGGGGACATAGGGTTGTAAAACTCCGTATCGCCCGGCTGAATCCCTATGAAGACGATATCTTCGCACGATTGCTCGATTTCCTCGATCAGAATCGACAAGGGAAGCGAATGCGTGGTGAACATCGACTTGCGGGCCACATCGCGCTTGTCGAGCAAGCGGATGGCGCCGACGGGCAGCGCCATGTCGGCGGCATCGACCAAAACCAAACGCGGCGGACGCTCGCGCTTGACCTCGATGATGTCATCCTCGGGCGTCTGACCGCCATCGATGGTGTACCAGCCGGCAAGCGGCGCGTCCTCCATCTTTTTGGAGAGCACGGGGCCGGCGGCATCGTCGGCACGCAGTACGCTTCCCGCCGTGAGCACGATACCCGCAAACGGGGCGCCGTTCACGCGGCCATCCACAACGCGACCCATTACTGCAACCTCCCCGTCAGATACACGCCCGACACATCGCGCACGCGCTCCACCAGATCGCGGAACTTCATTAAGAACGCGACCTGCTGGGCATGCAGGCCAAAGTCGTCGTCGAACACCGAAATGCCAGCCTTGGCAGAACCGCGAAAACCGCGCTCGTCGAGCAGCGTGTCGCAGGCCTCGAGCAGCGACGGCACCGCCGCCTTGTCGAGCTGGCACTCACCAAAGGAGCGGATGGCCTCGAACTTGGTCTTGGCCTCCCCCTCCGGCAGCGCGTCGACGAGCGAATAGAACACGCTCACCGGCACCGACAGGCGCGGCTCAAAGCAGTCGAGCACGCCGGTGTGGTGGCCCACGGCGAGCGTGTAGTACAGCACGTCGCAGGCCTCCTGGGGAACGTCTTCCTCGGTCTCCACAAACTTACGCGTGAGCTCGTAAAAGACCACCTGGTCGGGCGCGTGGCCCAGGCAGGGGTCGGCGACGCCCTCGGCAGCCTCGTCGCTTGCGCGCGAGGCATCGCAT
>CABUTH010000200.1 GCA_902494465.1 uncultured Collinsella sp. | reverse complement strand
CCTCGCATGTGCAAGGCCGCGCTCACTTAGGTATTTACAATCTTTCGACGAACGGAGCTGCCCTACTCCTCATCATCCTCGGTGTCGTCCTCGTCCTCGAGGTGCTCGAGCAGGTAGCGAAGACCCTCGCTCACCTCGTTAGCAGGCACCTTGGCAACATAGCCCGCATCCACGGCGGGCCTCATAATGACACCCTCGCCCGAAGGCACGCGCATGCTCTCAAGCTCATCCTCGTCCGTACGGGCGATATCGCCGGCAGTCATACGCTGTCCGGTCAAAAGGAAGGTCAGACGGCAGGCGGCATCGATCGAAATCGAGGCGACACGATCGAGGTAGCGCGAGACCATGATGGCGCGACGCAGGTCGTCATAGTTGCTGTCGTCGTCCATAAAATCGCCCGTGTCCATGCGGTTAAAGGTGCGGAAGAACTTCTCGTACGCCGCATGCACCGGCTCGTCCTCGACGGCCAGGTTGCAGATGATGGACATGTCGTTGGTGACGAGCGCAGAAAGCGACGAACCCAGCACCTGGTAAACAGCCTCGGCCTCGGCCTCGACCGTAGCGACGAGTTCCTGGGGCAGCGAGATATCGGCCTTGACCATGTGACGCGTGGCGCGGCAGATCTGGCGAACCTTATCGGTCATGCGCTGCTGGTTAAAGTCGACGTAGATGATCGTCTGCAGCAAGCGGAAGTCGGAGGCGACCGGCGACTGCGTAGCGATTAGGTTGTAGCACACGGCCTCCAAGTTGGCGCAGCGCGCGTCAATCGAAAGCGTGCGCTTCTTGGTCTTGGTGGCGAGCTTGCGGTCATCGGTCACATAGGCCTTCACGGCGTCGTGAAGAGCCAGATCGACGGCCTCGTAGATGCTCAGCATCTCGTGACGGGCCTCGATGAGCTGACGGGAAAACAGTTTGCGCATGGTTCACTCCAATCAGTTGGGTGCGGTCATGCCGCCCGCACAGTGAATACGCACCGGACCAGGTCCGATCGGCTTGGGACTAGTCGCACCGATCAGCCAAAGCGGCCGGTGATATAGTCTTCCGTCCGCGAATCCACCGGGCTGGTGAAGATCGCGTCGGTTTGACCATACTCGATGAGCGTGGCGGGCTCGCCGGCAACTTCCTGCAAGAAAAATGCGGTGTAGTCGCTAATACGAGCGGCCTGCTGCATAGAATGCGTGACGATGATGATCGTCATCTCGGGCGCCAGCTCGGCCATCAGATCCTCGACCTTAGAGACGGACGTGGGGTCGATGGCGGAGCAGGGCTCGTCCATCAGCAGGACATCGGGCTGCACCGCAAGCACACGCGCGATGCACAGACGCTGCTGCTGACCGCCCGAGAGCGCCAAACCATCCTTGTTGAGCTGATTGGATACCTCTTTCCAGAGGTTGGCGCGCTTGAGCGATTCTTCCACGATGTCATCGAGGTCGCTTTTGCTAGTCACGCCCTGCAGACGAGGGCCAAAGGCGACATTCTCGTAGATGGATTTGGGGAACGGGTTGGGCTGCTGAAAGATCATGCCCACGCGACGGCGAAGGTCGACCGGATCGACGCCCTCGGCATAGATATCGTTGCCGTCAAGCGTCATGGTGCCCTCGACGCGGGTGCCCTCGATAAGGTCGTTCATACGGTTGATGCAGCGCAAAAACGTCGATTTGCCGCAGCCCGAAGGGCCGATATACGAGGTGATGGCGTTTTTGGCAATGTTGAGGTCGAGCCCCGTCAGCGCGTGAAAGTCACCGTACCAAAAGTTGAAATCCTTGGCCGTGATGGCCGCTTGCTCCGGCGTGGGAGCGGACTGATAGACGGACATGGGACTCCTTAACTAGCGGCGTTTGCGCGACAGATAACGCGCAAACAGGTTGAAGGCCAGAATAATCGCCATCAGCAAAAGCGCAGTGCCGTAGGCTGCGTTCATGTTGATGCCGTCATTGGCAAGCAGATAAAGGTGAACGGTCATGGGACGACCGGAATCGAGCGGCGAAATAGGCAGGTTGATGGCCTGACCCATGGTGTAGAGCACCACGGCGGTCTCGCCGATGGCGCGGCCGATGGCAAGCACGATGCCGGTGGCGATGCGGCCAAAAGCCGAAGGAAGCACGATCTTGGAGACGACCTGCCACTTGGTGGCGCCCAGGCCATATGCGCCCCAACGGATATAGCGCGGAACGGCGCGGATTGCCTCCTCGGTGGTACGCATGACGATGGGCAGCATCAGAAGTGCCAGCGCCAGGGCGGCCGAGACCATCGAAAGGCCCAGACCCATGGCCTCGACAAACAAGGCGTAGCCAAAGAGGCCCATAACAATGGAGGGCACCGAGGCCAGGGCATCGGCAGCATAGCGAATAATGTCGACGACCTTGCCCTGCTTGGCGTACTCGGCCAGATAGACCGCAGCCAGGACGGCAACCGGCGTGCAGATAAGCATGGCGAGCGCCGTCACGTAGATGGTCGAGACGATCGTGGGCCAAATGCCGCCCTCGGCGTTGACGCCCTGCGGCCAGCCAAAGATAAAGTCGAGCGAGATATGCGGCAGGCCGTTGATGACCACGTAGGCGATGATGGCGATCAGCACCAGCGTGGTGATATAGGCCGCGGCGCGAAACACGCCGAGCATGATCTTGTTGGAGAGGTCCTTGTTGATGCGGCCCTTCTTGCCATGGGAAAGGGCACGCTTGATGCGCTCGCGCGACGAGGTCGTATCGACCCTCGTGTCAACGGAATCGGACATAGCCTACCCCCTCTTCTTGGAAATCAGGCGGACGATACCCACCAGTGCAGCGGAGATGATAAACAAGACAACGCCCATGCCAAACAGAGCCGAGCGGTGCAGGCCCGAGGAATAGCTCATGTCGAGCGCGATCTGGCTCGTGAGCGTCGAGATGGGGCTCGCAATACTGTCGGGAATAACCGGGGCGTTACCCACGACCATGAGCACGGCCATGGTCTCGCCGATGGCGCGACCCATACCCAAAACGATGGCGTCCACAATGCCCAGCTTGGCGGCCGGCAGCACGACCTTGTAGATGGTCTGCCACTTGGTGGCGCCCATGGCATAGGACGCCTCGCGAATGCCCATGGGGATGGAGTTGAGGGCATCGATGGTGAGCGTCGTGATGGTGGGGACGATCATGATGGCAAGCACGAACCACGCCGTCAGCGCGCCAAAGCCAAGACCGCCGGTCAGCTGCGCGATAAACGGGCGGATGATGATCATGCCAAAGAAACCGTAGATGATGGAGGGAATACCCGCCAGCAGGTCGACGGCAGGGCTGATGAGCTTGCGCACGCGCTTGCTGGCGATCTCGACCAGATACACGGCCGTGCCCACACCCAGGG
>CABUTH010000199.1 GCA_902494465.1 uncultured Collinsella sp. | reverse complement strand
GAACGTGGCAGTGACTACCTCGTTGGCACGGCTGTAGTCAACATCGCGCTCGTAGAGCGAAACGAGCGCACGGCCCATGCCATAGGTGCCCGCGGCAGCAGTGAGCGCCTTGACGGCAAACCCAATATGCGGCGTCTGCTTGACGAGCGCGCGGGTGACCGCGCGGATCACAAGACCGCCGGCAAGCACGCCCGCGACCTCGTAGCCGCGCTCGGGCTTAATGCCGCGTCCAAAGACGGCAGCGAGCTCAAAGAGCATGCCCACCTGCGCCAGCGCCATAACGGGATAATCGGCGCCCGGCAAAAACACCAGCGCACCAGTCGCCATATTGGTGAGCGCGCACGAGGTGATGATACGATTGGCCGCCGCGATGCGCATGAAGGCAAAGTTCGCCGCAAAAGCCGTTTCCTTGTCGGTGCGGTCGAGAATCCAGCGGGCAAGCGTCTCGAGCAGATACGTCTTATCGGTTGCCGCGACAACGCCGAGCATGGGCGTGGACTCCTCGATAAACGGCACCTCCACAGCAGACTCGGCAAGCACGCACACGGGCGCGCCGGCGATCACGAGCTCCTGCACGGCACTCTCCAAGCGGTCGGAACCACACGAGAGCACCAGCACCACATCGGTATCGGTCTTTGGAGCAATTCGCTCCTCCCCCAGACGCTCGACGCGCACAATGCCCGAGGTCGTCTGCGGCACAAAGGCGTCACGCACCGTCTCGGCCAGAAAGCGCGAGGCGGACGAATCCAGATAGACCGAAACGCGCACCGGCGTATCGGAATCCTTCTTAACGGACGCGCCCATCTTAAAAGCGCGGGTCAGCTTATCTACAGGAATTTTCATAGCAAACCCCTCCAGCGGTTACGCGGCGCCCGAACGATGCCGCCATATGGATTGTACGATACCCACCGTCAGCAGCTGAATCATCATCGAAGACGAACCGAAGCTAATAAACGGTAGCGGAATACCGGTAATCGGCATCATGCCGATGCACATGCCGATGTTTTCGAAGGTCTGGAACGCCCACATGCCAACGGTGCCCACACACGAAAGACGCAAAAACAGTGACTCACACTTAAAGGCGACGCGAATCGTCGAAAAGATCAACAGCACGTAGAGGCACAGGAGCAAAAAGGAACCGCAAAAGCCAAAGGTCTCGGACAGGAAGGCGAAGACGAAGTCGGTGTGGAACTCAGGCAGAAAGCCGCCGGCCGACTGCGTCGCATGGCCCAAGCCCTTACCAAAGAAGCCGCCCGAGCCAACGGCGATAAGCGACTGCTGCAGGTTGTAGGCATCGTCCGAATCGGCATTATCGGGGTCGATAAAGACCGTCAGACGGTTCATCTGATACTGCTTGATGAGCACATCGTGGCCGAGCAACGAATCAAAGACCGAATCGAGCGCCAGGACGAGGGCCACCAGGCCCACGAGCAGGGCCAAGGTCGACAGCACCCATTCGCGGCGTGCACCGCTCATGCAGATGACGATGGCACCCGAGACCAGCACGACCAGGCCCGAGCCCAGGTCGCCCATGGCAACGACGGCCAAAAACGGAATGGACAGCATGCCGCAGAGCTTGACGTAGTCGCGAACGGTATCGATGCGACCGTTATACTGCGAGCCAAGCGTGGCAATAAAGAAGATGGTGATGAGCTTGGCAAGCTCAACCGGCTGGAATGTCAAGCCGATACCGGGAATCTTGATCCAGCCCGTCATGCCCAAACCGCCCGTATAGGACAGACCCGGAATCTTGGGCGAGAAGATCACGATCAGGTCGATGACGAGCAACGCCGTCGAGAAGTTGGAGATGCCGCGCAGGTCGGTACGCCACACCAGCACCGCAAGCACCGCGCCAATGCCAATGCCCAGCAGGTGGCGCGAGAATGAGGCGTCGGCCTTAAACTGTGACGCCGACCAAATAATGATGGCGCCATAGGCAACGAGCGCGACGGTAGCCAGCAGCACACCGATATGCACCTTTTGGCGAAACGTGCCGCGCGAGGCCGAAAGTTGCTTGTTGACGCGGTCCAGGCTGCTGCGAGAGCCGGTCTTGGTTGAACGGAACAGATCCGCCGGAGAAAAATCCATCGCAACCTCCTATCGAACCGAAGAATCGCCCGAGGCCGAAGAGGTATCGGGCTCGTCATAAATCACGCCGAGCACGTCGCGCACGACATGCATGGCGGTATCTGAGCCACCGCCGCCCTGCTCCAGGACAGTAGCGATGACATACTTGGGATCATCGGCCGGTGCATAGGCGCAGAACCACGCGTATTCGTCCTCGCCGCTTTTCTCGCCCGTGCCCGACTTGCCGTATACCTGCGGCGTCAGGGTGCCAAAGTGAGCCGCCAGGGACGTCGATGCCGTGTAAATCACGTCGTGCATGCCGTTGCGAACAAGAGTCAAATCCGAATCGCTGTTGATCTTGGCCTCCAGGCGCTTCTTCTTGCCCTTGCCGTTGTATTTATAGGCATCGCCGTCGCCATCGCGCGACACTGCAGACAAAAACACGTGAGGCACGTACTGTTTGCCGCCGTTGGCAAGACCCATATAAGCGCACGCCATCTGCAGGGGCGTCACCAGAATGTCGCCCTGGCCGATAGCAATGTTGGTCATATCGCCGGCATTCCACTTGCGGTCCTCGGCAGAGGCGTCGGTAAAGTACGACTCTTTCCACTCGGCATCGGGAATACGGCCCGCGCCCTCACTCGGCAGATCAATACCGCAGGTCTTGCCTAGGCCCCAGCGACGAAAGACCTCCTGCAGGCCCTCAGGATGTTGCTCGTCATAAAAGAACGCCTTGCCCATGTCGTAGAAGACGGGGTCGCAAGAGTTGGCGATACCCGACTGCAGCGTCATGGTGCCGTGGCCGGAATGCAGCCAGCAGTACTTACCCCACGACTTGCCCAGACCCGTCCAATAGCCCGTGCAGTTGGTCGTCTGCCCCGACGTGTAGGTTCCAAACTCAAGACCGGCCAGTGCCGAAAGCGGCTTGATGGTCGAGGCCGACATGTACTGTCCGCTAATGGCGCGGTTGAGCAGCGGGTGCGAACCCTTGTCATCATTAAGCTCGGTCCACACGTCATTTGAGACGCCGCCGATAAAGACGGAAGGATCGAACTTGGGCTGGCTCGCCATGCCCAGGATTTCGCCATTGTTGGGATCGAGACACACCACAGCGCCGTTGCCGGCATTGCTGTAGCCAGTGGTCTTGGCAAGCTCGATGGCGCTCGCCAGCGCCGTCTCACAGGCCTGTTGGATCTTAAGGTCGAGCGTGAGCTTAATGTCGGAGCCGGCCTTGGCGGGCACGGCGCCGGCCTGACCGGTCACATTGCCCGAGGCATCGACCTTGACGGT
>CABUTH010000198.1 GCA_902494465.1 uncultured Collinsella sp. | reverse complement strand
GGTGTTCTGGGTCTTGGAGGAGCCGGTGGCGCCACCGATGCCATCGCGGCCGGTGCGGCCGCCCAGCAGGATGATCTTGTCGGTGGGGGCGGGGCACTCGCGACGAACGTGGTTTGCCGGGGTAGCGCCCACGACGGCGCCAACCTCCATGCGCTTGGCCACGTAACCGGGGTGATAGAGTTCGTTGACCTGACCGGTGGCAAGGCCGATCTGGTTGCCGTAGCTGGAGTAGCCGGCGGCGGCAGTGGTCACGAGCTTGCGCTGCGGCAGCTTGCCCTCGAGCGTCTCGGAAACCGGGACGGTGGGGTCGCCGGCGCCGGTGACGCGCATGGCCTGGTACACATAGCTGCGGCCCGAGAGCGGGTCGCGGATGGCGCCGCCCACGCAGGTGGCGGCACCGCCGAAGGGCTCGATCTCGGTCGGGTGGTTATGGGTCTCGTTCTTAAAGAGGAACAGCCAGTCCTGGTCCTCGCCATCGACATCGACCTTCACCTTGACGGTGCAGGCGTTGATCTCCTCGGATTCGTCGACATCGGTCATGACGCCGGTCTTCTTAAGGTACTTAGCGCCGATGGTGCCCATGTCCATGAGGCAGACGGGCTTGGCGTCGCGACCGAGCTCGTGGCGCATCTCCATGTAGCGGTCGAAGGCTTGCTGCACCACGGCGTCGTCGATCGTCACGTCGTCCAGGACGGTGCCGAAAGTGGTGTGGCGGCAGTGGTCGGACCAATAGGTGTCGATTACGCGGATCTCGGTGATGGTGGGGTCGCGGTCCTCATCGCGGAAGTACTGCTGGCAGAAGGCGATGTCTGCCTCGTCCATGGCAAGGCCGCGATCGGCGATAAAGGCGGCAAGGCCGGCCTCGTCGAGCTTGCGGAAGCCGTCGAGCACCTCGACGGGCTGGGGCTCGGGAGTCTCCATGTACAGCGTCTCGGGCAGGTCGAGCGAGGCGATGCGGGCCTCGACGGGATTCACCACGTAGTGCTTGATGGCCTCGATGGCGGCCTCGTCCAGAGCGCCCGAGATCATATAGACCTTGGCGGAGCGCACGGCGGGGCGCTCACCCTGGCTGATGAGCTGCACGCACTCGCTGGCGGAGTCGGCGCGCTGGTCAAACTGGCCAGGCAGGAACTCGACGGCAAAGACGGCGCCATCGCTTGCGGGGAGTTCGTCGTAGGTCACATCGACCTGGGGCTCGCTAAAGACGGTCGGCACGCAGGAGCGGAAAAGCTCCTCGTCGATGCCCTCGACGTCGTAGCGGTTGATGATCCTCAGGGCCTCGATGCCCTTGATGCCGAGAATTTCGGTCAGCTCGCCCTTGAGCTGCTGAGCCTCGACGTCGAACCCGGGTTTCTTCTCCACGTAGATACGAGAGACCATTGGTTCCTGCCTTCCTGATCGGTTGGGCGTACGGTACGGTATGCGGCAGCGGTCGGTTTGCGGGGTCTGCCCTGCGGTCGCCTTGAGCCACATGTTTGTAAACCTCACTATGATACGACAGCTCGCGGCGCGTTGAGGACGGCGAGGGTGCTACAGTGAAGCGCAAACAAGAGAAAGGCATCACATGGCATTCGTTTCGCTCGCCATCATCGCACTCGTGGCCTTTGCGAGTCCTTTTATCGCCTCGGCGATTCCCGGAAAACCCGTTCCCGAGACGGTCTTTTTGCTCGTGCTCGGCGCGGTGCTGGGACCCCATATGCTCGGCGTCATCCATGTAGATGCTGAGGTCTCGCTTGTGTCCGAGCTGGGCCTGGCCTTTTTGTTCCTGCTTGCCGGCTTTGAGATCGACCCCAAGAGCATCACGGGCGTCGAGGGGCGCTACGGCTTGGCGACGTGGGTCGTCACGTTTGGTATCGCCTGGCTTGCCGTGCGCTTTACCCCGTGGTTCTCAGTCAGTCATTTCGACGGTATCGCCGTGACGCTTGCCCTCACTTCGACGGCGCTCGGTACGCTCGTGCCCATTATGCGTGAGCGCTCGCTCACCGGCACGCGCGTGGGCGACTCGATTCTCGCGTATGGCACTTGGGGCGAGCTCGGTCCCGTGCTCGCCATGTCGGTGCTGTTGTCTGCCCGCACTGGCATCCAAACGCTCGTTATCCTTGGCTTGTTTGCGGTGGTCTGCGTGTTGCTGGCCGTGGTCCCGAGCCGCTCCAAGCGCGTCGGCAGCCGCTTCTTTGCGTTTGTCGAGGAACGCGCCGATACCACGTCGCAGACCTTCGTGCGCCTGACGGTGCTCATCCTGGTCACACTCGTGGCTTTCTCGGCCGTCTTTGATCTCGACATTGTGTTGGGTTCTTTTGCCGCCGGCTTTGTCTTGCGCTACATCATCCCCGAGGGCAACCATACGCTCGAGACCAAGCTCGACGGTCTGGCCTACGGTTTTTTGATTCCGGTGTTCTTTACCGTATCGGGCGCAAAGATCGATCTGACGGCCGTGGCGTCGCGCCCGGGTCTGCTCGTGGGCTTTATCGTGGCGTTGTTGATTATTCGTGCCGTGCCCATTCTTATTTCCATGAGCATTTGTCCTGCGACGCGCGATGTGTCGGCGTATGGTCGCATTACCGTGGCCCTGTACTGCACCACGGCGCTGCCGATCATCGTTGCCGTTACGAGCGTTGCCGTCAACGCGGGCGCGCTGTCGCAAGATATTGCGTCGGTCATGGTTGCCGCCGGTGCCATCACGGTGTTCTTGATGCCATTGCTCGCGCAGCTCTTTTACCGCGTGGTGGATGCCGCGCCGGTCGCCGCCGTGGCAGAGGTTGCCGAGCATCCATCCGATGCGCTCGACATCTTGCGCGCCCACCACGACCTAGCGAGCTTGCTCGCGCGCGAGCATGAGCTGCTGACTTCGCATGGTCATGGTCGCGTATTCGAGGGCCTGCCTACGCTCGACACGATTGCCGAGCGTCTTTCCGCCGAGGCGGCGAGCGGCCACATCGATGCCCGCATCGTGGACGCTGCGCACCTGCTTGCCGATAAGACCTATGGAGACGAGGTCGACCCGTCCGAGCTGACTCCGCGCGAGCGTCGCCGCCTGGAGCGCGCCAAGCTCGCCGTGCGCGAATACCGCCGCCGCATGTTGGAGCTCTATGCAAGAGAAGAAGCCGAGGACGACGACGGCAAGTAGTCGATACTCTCTCGGGGAAGCCGCGTCCCGCTTTGAAGGCTCGGAACGGGATATGGTTTCCGAAACAGGGGCAGTTGGGAAACTGTGTCCTGGAATGGGCGCTCAGAGTGGGATGCAGTTTCCGCGAGAGACCCGTTGCGGAAAGCGTGTCCCAGAATCCGCGCCCAGAATGGGACATGGTTTCCGAAAGAAGGCTCTGAGGGAAGCTGCGCCCCGTTCTGAGCTGAAATACCGGGGCGCAGTTTCCCTTACAAACAGAACAAGGCGCGCTGCCTGCGGTTGATGCAGGCAG
>CABUTH010000197.1 GCA_902494465.1 uncultured Collinsella sp. | reverse complement strand
CACCTTTGAGAAGGAGCACGGCGAGAACTGGGAGCTGCTGCCGCAGTTTGTGGCCATCCACACCAACGATACGCACCCCGCCATGTGCGGCCCCGAGCTCATGCGCATCCTCATCGACGAGAAGAAGCTCGAGTGGGATGACGCCTGGAACATCGTGACGCAGGTCGTGAGCTACACCAACCACACCATCCTGCCCGAGGCTCTGGAGAAGTGGCCCATCGGCACGTTCTCCAAGCTCCTTCCCCGCGTGTACCAGATCATCGACGAGATCAGCCGTCGTTGGCACGAGTCGTTCGACACCACGCAGGAGGGCTGGCAGGAGCGTCTGCGCCAGACCGCCATCCTGTGGGACGGCGAGATTCGCATGGCCAACCTGTCCGTGATTTGCAGCCACAGCGTCAACGGCGTGGCCAAGATTCACTCCGACATCATTAAGAATATCGTGCTCAAGGACTTCTATGCCCTGACGCCCGAGAAGTTCAACAACAAGACCAACGGCATCTCGCACCGTCGCTTCTTTGCCGAGGCCAACCCCACCTACGCCAAGCTCGTGACCGAGGCTATTGGGGACGGCTGGCTGAAGGACGCCTTTGAGCTGGAGAAGCTCAAGGAGTTTAAGGACGACACCGAGTTCCTTAAGGCCGTGGGTGCCTCCAAGCGCGCCAACAAGGAGCGCCTGGCCGCCTACGTCAAGGCCGAGACCGGTCTGGTCATTGACCCCAACACCGTCTTCGATGTTCAGGTGAAGCGCTTCCACGCCTATAAGCGCCAGCTCATGAACATCATGAAGGTGATGGACATCTACAACCGTCGCATCGCGGATCCCAACTTCCACGTGACGCCGACGACCTTCATCTTCAGTGGCAAGGCTGCCTCGAGCTACACCTTCGCCAAGGAGACCATCCGCCTCATTAACTCCGTGGCCGACGTCATCAACAACGACCCGCGCGTCAACGAGGTTATGAAGGTCTGCTTTATCCCCAACTTCCGCGTGAGCAACGCCCAGCTCATCTACCCCGCCGCCGAGATCTCGGAGCAGATCTCCACCGCCGGCAAGGAGGCCTCTGGCACGTCCAACATGAAGCTCATGATGAACGGCGCCATTACGCTGGGCACCCTCGACGGCGCCAACATCGAGATCGCCGACCTGGCCGGCCGCGAGAACGAGGCCATCTTTGGCCTGACCGCCCCCGAGGTCGAGCAGCTCTGGGCATCCAATAGCTACTTTGCGTGGGATACCCTCAACGGCGACCGTGAGCGCCTGGGCCGCGTGATGGACGAGCTCAAGGACAACACCTTCGCGGGTCTTTCGGGCAACTTCGAGAGCATCTACAACGAGCTCATGAACAACAACGACCCCGACCTGGTCATGGCCGACTTCCGCAGCTACGTGGATGCATGGGAAAAGCTCACCGGCAGCTACGGCGACCAGGAGACCTGGAACCGCAAGGCCCTGCTCAACACCGCCTCGAGCGGTTGGTTCTCGAGCGACCGCACCATTCGCGAGTACCGCAACGAGATCTGGCACGCGTAAAGGCTGCGAGCTCCCCTATGCCAGCACGGCATTACTCGACAGGTGTGACGTTGCGCCGCGCCCGTCGCTAATGGGTTTAGGAACATCGATGACAGAAGGAGAAATCGATGAGTAAGAAAGAATGCATCGCGATGCTCCTCGCAGGAGGACAGGGCAGCCGATTGGGGGCACTCACCCAAAAGATCGCTAAGCCGGCGGTTAGCTTTGGTGGCAAGTTCCGCATTATCGACTTTTCGCTCTCCAACTGCTCCAACTCGGGCATCGACACGGTGGGCGTTCTGACGCAGTATCGCCCCTACCTGCTGCATGCCTACGTGGGCTCCGGCGAGGCGTGGGATCTGGACAGCCGCGACGGCGGCGTGTCGATCCTGCCGCCGTACGAGACGCAGACCGGCGGCGCCTGGTATGCGGGCACGGCCGACGCCATTACGCAAAACCTCGACTACATCAAGGCCAACGACCCCAAGTACGTCCTGATTCTTTCGGGCGATCACCTGTATCGCATGGACTACCGCAAGATGCTCAAGACGCACATTGAGAACAACGCCGACCTCACGGTAAGCGTTATGCCCGTGCCGTGGGAGGAGGCCAGCCGCTTTGGCATCCTGACCACCGACCCCGAGGACGGCCGCATCACCAAGTTCACCGAGAAGCCCGATAAGCCCGATTCGAATCTCGCGTCCATGGGCATCTACATCTTCTCGGCCGACGTGCTGATCGAGGCGCTCGAGGAGGACGCTCTGGACCAGCGCTCGAGCCACGACTTTGGCAAGGACATCATCCCCAAGCTGCTCGGCGAGGGCAAGCGCCTGTACAGCTACGAGTTCCACGGCTTTTGGAAGGACGTCGGCACCATCGCCAGCTTCCACGAGACCTCGATGGACCTGCTTGGCAACAACCCCGAGTTCGATCTGTTTGACAAGCACTTCCCCATCATGTCCAACATCACCACGCGTCCGCCGCACTACATTGGCCCGGACGGCCGCCTAGACGACTGCCTGGTCTCCAACGGCTGCAAGATCTACGGCACCGCTCGCCACTCGATCCTTTCGACCGATGTCATCATCGAGGACCGCGCCGTGGTCGAGGACTCCGTGCTGCTGCCGGGTGCGCACGTTAAGAGCGGCGCGCACATCTGCCGCGCTATTTTGGGCGAGAACTCCACGGTCGAAGAGGGCGTGAAGCTCGGCTCTGTCGATACCACCAAGGATACGGCCGTCGTTGGAAATGACGTCGTTATCGGGAAGGGGGAATGATCCGATGATCAATCGCAAGGCCATCGGTTATATCACCGCTAACTACTCTTCGTCCTACGGCAGTGTCCTGCTCAAGGACCGCCCCATCGCGTCCGTTCCGTTTTTGGGCCGCTACCGCCTGATCGACTTCCCGCTGTCCAACATGATGAATGCCGGCATTAAGACCGTCGGCGTCGTCATGCCGGGCAACTACCGCTCGTTGATCGACCACGTGGGCTCGGGCAAGGACTGGGGCCTGGACCGCAAGAAGGGCGGCCTGTTCATGGTGCCCGGCAACGCGTATGGCACCACCAAGGGCGGCATGCGCTTCCTGCTGCGCGACATCATCTCCAACAAGACGCTGTTCCAGCGCTCGGAGAAGCCCTATGTCGTGATGATGGGCACCAACATCATCTTTAACATGGACCTCAACACCATCATCGAGGCGCACGAGAACTCCGGTGCCCAGATGACCGTGGTGTACTGCAAGGCCACGCGCAATGTTGATGACGAGACCAAGCTGCAGATCAACGAGAACGGCCGTCTGACGGGCGTCAGCGCCGGCGTCGTGTATGGCGACAACGCGTCTATGGACTGCTGCATCGTCAACCGCGAGACGCTGCTCGAGATCATCGCCCACTACCAGACCGCCGACT
>CABUTH010000196.1 GCA_902494465.1 uncultured Collinsella sp. | reverse complement strand
GTCCCTTCAACTGGGAAAACGGCGCCCCCGGACCCCAGGAGGGGCCGCGGGGGCGTTCGGCTAACTGCGGGAGCGAGCCATCAGCTCAATGTGTTCGGCTGAGATCGGAAATCAACCCGGACATGATGCCCAGCGCGTGCTCAGTCGGAAACAGCGCCGCGACGGTGCCGGAAACAGGAGCGCACACCGTTCCCTCTTGGGGAACCACGGCAACGCCATCGCCCACTGCACGGCTGCTAAAAGCGGGGTCATTGGTATTTTCTAGATGAACAAGCTCGCCGGAAACGGGAGCGAGGATTTCGAACTCGGAAGCCGCAGTCGTCTGCTTATCCGAGCCACCCATTAGGCGAGAAAAGAAACCCATGGTGACATGTCCCTTCATAAATATAGCCCAACCAAAATCAATCGAATGCGCCCATTGAGACGCTCGCGATCAAAGACTTTGGTTAGGCCCACGTCCGAGGGGACTCGGTAACCTTCCGCATTTCTTTTACGGGGGTTATTGTAGACAAGCCCAAAGCCAGAATAGTCATTATGACCGGTGAGCGGTATTTTTTCTTCGATAAACGGTATTTAGGCGGCACTTAGGGACGTTCCTTTCCCGCCGGCACCCAGGGGCACTCCTTGCAGCAATTTCATATGCGCTAGATGAAGAGCTCGCATTCCTTCCGCACGACGCAAACCTTGCTCAGCATCTGGGAAACAGCGGATAGTTTGTTGGGATCAAGCTTGCGAGCGCCTCGCGGACATACGGCGATGCAGCGCATGCAGGAGATGCACGCCTCGTCAGCTGCTCGCTTGGGGTCGCCCTTGTCGATAGCACAAACGGGACACGCCGCGGCGCATGCACCGCAGGAGACGCATTCCTCTGTTGCCTCGGGTGCCATGCGGCGACCTCCAGCTTGTTTATAAGGACGATTGCCGGGGATAGAGGGCTCGGACACATCCTCAGCCAACAGCTTTTGCTGAATTTGCTGCGCAAACTCTGCGAGCTGCGCCGCATCCTGCGCATCCGGTCGCCCAGCAGCAAACTGACGAGCAACGGAATGCTCAGCAATAGCAGAAACCGCTACAACCACCCTAAATCCGGCGCGCTTCGCAACGTCCTCCAGCTCTACGAGCGTGTCCTCAAACGCGCGGTTTCCGTATACACAAACCAAAACAGCCCGAGCCCCGTTGCCGCGCACCATGCCCAACCGGTCAGCCACCACAGCCGGGATTCTACCGGCATACGCCGGCACAGAGATTACGGCCACGTCGTCCTCAGTCATCGAGACCCCGTGGAAATCCAACCCGCTATCGGTCAGATCAACGATAACGGTATTCTTGCCTAGTGCCCCGGCCACAAGGCCAGACACCTTCCGCGTTCCACCCGTCGGACTAAACACAATTTCGAATACGCTCATCTAGGCACCCTCCCCCTACGCCTGGCAACGCGTCAAGCCGTTTTCACATCCAGCCAGAGTATACGGCGCATGGGGGGGAGCTCCCCGTTTTGGTGCGCTAGGCAGCCCGATACACCAACCCATACTGCCCGCCTTTTCGGTTTGCATAATTCCCGGTACAGATTGCATATATTTACTGGATACCGCCGTGTTCTCCTGAGGTACCCCATCCTGGCCCGTGCAAAAAACGGAGTATTCTGCAGCGCGCTCGCACCAGCAATACCCCAAGCGGGCAAACCTTTAGGGCGCTGCGTCATTTAAGGTTCCGACATGGCGAGAATGACGTACCTTTGCTTCAAAAACAGCGAAATCTAACTCAAAACGCTCATAGGGGATATCTGAAGGCCACCGTTGGCAATACCGGATCGTATGCAGCCAACTAGAGCTGCTGAATACTCCAAAATATGCACGGCGCACCCCATGGGACCCATTGCTGCATGGCAGAAAATAGGTCCTCGGCATCCCCCAGATGCATTCCCGAGATAATCACGTTTGAATTAGCGATGGACACGGCAAACAAAAGGGCCCGAGCGTTGTTTGCTCGGGCCCTTAGCTTGTCTCACACTAGCGTGCGATGCGTATATTACTTGCGCTTGCCGCCGCCGTCACCGGGGCGACGGGAGCTGCTGCCGCGCTTGCCGCCACGGCTGTTGCCATAGCTGCCACGGTTATCGCGACCGCCGGCACGGCCGCCACGGGAGCCGGCCTGGTTGCCACCACGAGCGCCACGATAGCCGCCACGACGCTCCTCGCGGGTATCGTCGTAGTTGCGCCAGTCATCGCGACGATCGCGGCTGGCACGCGGGTCACGACGATCGCGCGACTCGTTAGAACGACCAGCGCCGCCGCGGCCGCCATTGCCGCGAGCACCCTCGCGACGCTCGCCGCCGCGGCTACCGCGCTCTTCAAAGCGCTTGCCGCCACGGGACTCACCGCCACGAGCAGTACGCTCACCACGACCCTCGCCGCCGCGGCGCTCATCACGGCCACCGCGCTCGTCATCACGACCGGAACGACGGCGGTCGCCCACACCGCGCTTGCCGCCACGTGAACCGCGCCCCTCGTCCTCGCGCTCGACACGACGACGGCCACCGCGATCCTCATCCTCGCGACGGCGGCGATGTGCCTCGCCCTGGAACTGCTTGGCACGACGCTCGGCACGGTTGCCGCGCGCAGGCTGCTCAGCGGCACCAGCACCAGCGCGCCCCTCGGCAGCCACCTCGCGAGCCACGCTCTCCACAGCCTCGTCCACGCGAGCCTGAACGCCCTCGCGCACGCGGGTCTTGCCGCCGCGCTTGGGACGGCTCGGACGTTCGCCGTCGCCGCAGCGTTCGTCGCGACCGCGGTTGGAACGACCGGCCACATCGCCGTAATCGTCGCCGTTGCGCTTGCCGTCGCGACGCGCCTGCTCAAGCTTCTTCTTGCTCTTGGACTTGCCGCGCTTGGTCTTCTTCTTCACCTTAAAGGCCGCAGGGTCGCGCTCGGGATCAACCGCGGGCGGGTTGGGACCCACGTGCAGGTCGCCGGCCTCGTAGATGTCGGCGGTCTTGTCCATGAGCTTCTCGATCTCGTAGAACTCGTCGACGTCCTGCTCGGTCACAAACGTAATGGCCCAGCCCAGCTCGCCGGCGCGGCCCGTACGGCCAATGCGGTGGATATAGTCGGTCGGCTCGGCCGGCACGTCAAAGTTCACGACGTAGCGCACGTCGCTAATGTCGATGCCGCGGGCGAGCACGTCGGTTGCCACCAACACGTCGACGGTACCGTCGCGGAAGGCAGAAAGCGCGCGCTCGCGCTGGGCCTGGCTGCGGTTGCCATGAATCGCGGCGGCCTTGATGCCCTTACGCTCCAGACGACGGCAGCAGCTGTCGGCGCGATGCTTGGTGCGCATAAAGACGATGGTGCGCTCCGGGCCCTCCTTCTTGAGGAACTCGGGCAACAGGTTATTCTTGGCCTCGATGGACACCGGGAACACAAACTGGTCGACGGTGTCGGCGGTCGACGTGGCCGGTG
>CABUTH010000195.1 GCA_902494465.1 uncultured Collinsella sp. | reverse complement strand
GTCTGGTGCACGCCCGCGGCGGTCAGGCCATGCCCTGCATGGGACTCGCCGGCATGGGCGACCTCATTGCCACCTGCACCTCGGAGCATTCGCGCAACCGCACCTTTGGCTACGAGTTTGCCCACGGCGTGTCACTCAACGAGTATCAGACGCGCACGCATATGGTGGTCGAAGGCGCCGTCGCGGCCCGCAGCGTCAGCGAACTCGCCCGTTCACTGGGCGTAGCCATTCCGCTCACCTTTGCCGTGGAGCAAACGCTCTACAACGGTGTTACTTTGGATAGGGCGCTCGAGATTCTTACCGACCGCGTACCCTCCCAAGAGTTCTACGGACTCACCGACTAACGCAGAAAGGCTTCCACCATGGGTTCCATCAAAATCGCTCCGTCCGTCCTTTCGGCCGACATGGCCAACCTCAAGGGCGAGCTCGACAAAATCGCCTGCGCCGACTACGTGCACTTCGACGTTATGGACGGTCACTTTACCGGCAACCTCACCTTTGGCGTTGACATCCTCAAGGCCGTCAAGCGCTCCACCGACGTGCCGGTCGACGCGCACCTGATGGTGTCGAATCCCGACGAGACGGTCGATTGGTATGCCGATGCCGGTGCCGATATGATCACCGTGCACTACGAGGCCTCCACGCACCTGCACCGCACGCTCACGCATCTGCAGCAGCGCGGCGTCAAGGCCGGTGTGGTGCTCAACCCCGCCACGCCCGTCTGCGTGCTCGATAGCATCATCGACATTGTTGACATGGTGCTGCTCATGAGCGTGAACCCCGGCTTTGGCGGCCAGAGCTTTATCCCGGGCACTCTGCATAAGCTCCACGAGCTCAAAGCCATGTGCGAGCGCCACGGCGTGTCGCCCCTCATCGAGGTCGACGGCGGTATTTCTTCCAAGAACATTGCCGAGGTCGTCAAGGCAGGCGCCAACGTGCTCGTGGCCGGCTCCGCCGTATTTAAGTCCGAAGATCCCGCTGCCGAGGTTGCGCTGCTGCAGAAGCTGGGCAACGAGGCCGCACAGGAGGCATAAACCCTTATGACCGCAGGTCAAAACCGCATACCCGTGAATCTTGACTACGCCGCCTCGACGCCTATGCGCGCCGAGGCGCTCCTTGCGCAGCGCGAGTACGACGACAGCGAGCTTGCCGGCGTCAACCCCAACTCGCTGCACTCGCTTGGCCGCAAGGCCGCCGCACGCCTGGAAGTCGCCCGTCGCGAGATCGCCCGTAGCTTTGGCGCACGCGTTCGCCCGTCCGAGATCATCCTTACCAACGGCGGCACCGAAGCCAACCAGCTGGCGCTGCTCGGTCTTGCCGAGGGCGCTCGTCAGCGCGATCGCATGCGTAACCGCGTGATCGTATCTGCCATCGAGCACGATTCGATTCTGGACAACCTCCCGCTGCTGCGTGCCGCCGGCTTTACCGTCGACCTGGTGCAGCCCTGCCGCGCGGGCTACATTGAGCCTGCCGCGCTTGTCGAGCTGCTAGGCGACGACGTGGCGCTCGTGAGCATCATGGTTGCCAACAACGAGACCGGCGTGGTGCAGCCCATCCGCGAGCTTGCCGCGGCCGCGCATACCGTGGGCGCCCTGTTCCACACCGATGCCATCCAGGGGTATCTGCACATTCCGCTCGATGCCGCCGAGCTGGGCGTCGATGCCATGTCCGTCGCCGCCCATAAAATTGGCGGTCCTGTGGCATCCGGCGCGCTTTACGTTAAGACCCGCACGCCACTGCGCCCCCGCATTTTTGGCGGCGGACAGGAAGCCGGACGTCGCGCGGGCACGCAGGACCTGCGTACACAGCTGGCTTTTGCCGCCGCCGCCCGCACGCTGGCGCCCCATGTGGCCCAGGAGCGCACAACGCTACAGGCCTTATCCGATAAGCTCTACGCCACGCTTACGGCCCATCCTCGCATTCACGCCACGATGGGCGACTACGCGCAGGCCGATCGTCTGCCGGGTATGGTTTCGATCTACATTGACGGCATGGACTCCGAGGAGCTCATCATCAAGCTCGACGCCGCCGGCTTTGAGGTATCGGCAGGCTCGGCATGCTCGAGCGGCAGTATGGACCCCAGCCACGTTTTGAGCGCGATGGGCATCGGTCGCGAGCAGGCATTGGGCGCACTGCGCATTTCCTTTGATGACCGCGTGAATCCGAGCGATCTGGACGAGTTCGCCCAGACGCTGCTCTCGATCGTGGGTGCCGCATGATCGTCGCCGAGCTTGAGCGCGCGCTGCTGGCACGCTATCCCAAAGCGGACGCCGAGGGCTGGGATCACGTAGGACTCTCCGTTGGCGATCCGGCCGCGGAGATCATCGGCGTTGCCTGCGCACTCGATGCGACCGAGGCTAATGTTCGCCGCGCCCAAGAAGCCGGCGCCAACGTGCTGCTGACGCATCATCCCATATACATCAAGGCACCCGAGGCCTTTTGCCCGGCGGATGCCACACGACCCCAGTGCAGCGCGGCCCTCTACGAAGCTGCCCGCTGCGGGGTGAGCATTATCTCGCTCCACACCAACCTGGACCGCTCGCAAGAAGCCCGCATCTGCCTGAGCGAGCTGCTGGGTGCCGCACCCGTGAGCTCACTGGAGCACGTGGACGACCCCGAGACCACCGGCCTGGGCGCGCTTGCAACGCTCAACGACCCGTGCACGCTGCGCGATCTTGCCACCCGTGCTGCCACGGCCTTCGGCAGCGACCCGCGTGCGTGGGGCGAAGCCGAGCACGCATGCCGTACCGTCGCTATTTTAGGCGGCTCCCTGGGCGACTTTGGAGAGCTCGCCATCGCCGCGGGCGCAGATGTCATCGTAACCGGCGAGGCGGGCTACCACGTGGCGCAAGACCTTGCCTTGCGCGGGCTGCCGGTGATCTTGCTCGGCCACGACCGCTCTGAGGAGCCGTTCGTTGATATATTGATGAACTCTGCAGTTGACGCCGGGGTCAACCCCCGTCATGCGATTAAAATACTGAACCCTTGCCAATGGTGGACTGTGACAAAAGGAGAGAACTTATGAGCGCCGGCGCTACGCTACTCAAGCTGCAACAGATCGATTTGGAGCTCGCCCGCAACAAGAGCGAACTTGCCAATATGCCGGAGCTCAAGGAGCTCGCTTCCAAGCGCAAGACCTATGTGAAGCTCAAGTCCGAGATGACCAAGCTCTACGCCCAGCGCAAGGATCTGGACATTGAGCTCGACGATCTCAACACCACCGAGATTCAGACCAATAACGCCATCGAAGCTGCCAAGAAGCGCCACGTCGACGGCTCCGACTACCGCGAGGTTCAGGACCTGGAGAATGAACTCGCCACCCTGGCCAAGCGTCTGGACAAGATTGAGCACACCCGCAAGGATGTCGTCATCGCCCATAAGGAGGCGCTCGACCGCGAGGCCCGTGCGCAGGCAATCATCGCCAAGTTTGAGAAGGGCGTGAAGGCCGATACCAAGGCCGCGCGCGCCAAGGCCGCCGAC
>CABUTH010000194.1 GCA_902494465.1 uncultured Collinsella sp. | reverse complement strand
TTTTTTATCCAATGTCTCGCAGAGCCCCCGGAAAGCGTTTCGCTCGCTTTCCGGGGGCTTTTTTCATCCCGCTTGCATTCAAAAACACGCGCATATATAAAATCGGATTTCAAATCCTGCGGCGGCCCTATAGGGTCCCGTTTTTGGGTACAGTGTTGTCCCGATATTGAGCTTGGGGGATATATGAAAGATGAAACGATGGGCCAAGAGGATGCGGCCCAAGATGCAGAAGCGTGTGCCGAGGCCCTGGAGAGCCTAGACCAGATCGCGCTGGCCGAGATTGCGTTTGACGATTCGAACGTTGATGTGCAGGATGAGCCGGAAATCGAGGTGCAGCCCGATGATCGGGATGCAAAAGACGATGGCGCCGCGCCCACCGAGGACGAGGCGGGGCACGAGGAATCCGAGTGCGAGGCCGACGACCAGCCCGAATCCGACACGAGCGAGGAAACCATCTTGCTCGACAGCTTACCGGCCGAAGATTCGCTGACCCGCGAGCTTCCCGGCCTGGGCTCCGCGCCTGCCGTGGACGAGACCATCGCCATGGGCGATATTCCCCTACCGTCCGTCCCTTCGGCACGCGAAGCCGAGGTTCGTCATCGTAAGATGCCGCCCAAGCGCCGCAACCTGATGGTTGCCGGCGTTGTGGCCGTCGCGCTCGTCGCCGGCGGCGCAGGCTATGCTGCCTGGAACGGATATCAGCAAGAGCAGGCTGCCGCTGTCGCCGCCAATGCCCACACGATGATGTCGGTGCAGATTGGCATGCAGGCCGCGGGCCTCGACTGTTCCACTGGCTCCAAGATTCCCGTACAGGTGAGCGGTCAGGATTCTGACGGCTCCTCCGTGAGCGAAACGCTCTATGTTGACGAGCACGGCCGCGGCATCAAACTGCTGCCCGGCGATTACACGCTCTCCATCGCTGCCTCCCCCATCGCGGCCGACGGCACCATCTATACCGTCCCGACCACCAAGACGCAGGTCACCGTTAAGAGCGATGGACAGGATTTAAGTGCCCAGGCCACCTTTAAGCTCAAGGTGCCTTCGGCCGACACGGTGACTGACGACCAGATCGATGCCGCCGCCAAGTATGCCGAGGAGGGCGGTGCGAGCTCCGCCGCGGCTGCCAAAGTGCTCCAGCAGGCAGCAACCGCGCGGCGCGACGCCGCCGTCAATGCCGTGAGCGCGCAAAAGGCACAGGCGTCCCGTGATGCTGACGCTCGCCACAAGGCAACCGACCTCTACCAGCTCGATATTCCCGTCAAGTGGTACGGCAAGGTCGCAACTTGGCAAAACGGAAGCACGCTATGCATCTATCTGGGCGACGACGCCAATACGCCGCTCGTGACGCTCGTCGCGGTGCGCGAGGGCGAGAGCTTTACGCCCGATGAAGGCGATACGGTTTTGGGTGCGGCCAATCTAGGCAACGGTTATACCGTCTACGCCAGCGGCCCCGTCTATCCGTACGTGGTGCCCCAGACCATCAACGGGCGGACGCAGAATCCCGTGTCGACCTACCCCATGGATACGGCCATTGAGCTTGTCGAGCTGACGACCGGCAACCGCTATACGTATAGCCAGATCAAGAACGACCCGGTGGGTAAAGACGGCAAGGCCGATGGTGCCACTAAGCTCGAAACCGACTACCTCGCGCAGATCCTGCTGCCGAGTATCAAAGCCCAGGACTAGCCTGGCGCAGCAAGGTGCTCCCCAACCGTGATGAAGGGGTCAGGAGGTCCTGGCCCCACGATCCGTAGATGATTAGGCAAGGAGCCACTTCCATGCGGGCACAACGTGTACCACACCGTGCTCGCATGGAATATCGGCCTGCTCATCCATGGTAACGATTGCCGACTCGCCAAGATCGAACTGGGCCATCGAGGCATCAAGCGCGGCAATTTCGCGCTCGCGCGTTTTCTCACTTGCCATATCCACACTCACCTGAATCAGGCTATAAGCCCGCATGAGAAGTGCGTCCCCAGCCACAAAGTCCACCTCATGGCTTTTGCTCTTCTCTTTGATCAGCAGGCGGCAGACCGATCCGATCCTCACCGCGGGAGTCCTTCTTCTTAGCGCGTTGAACACTGCGGTCTCGAGCCTCTGGCCCTGGTCCAATGCCGATGCGGGAGAGAATGCTCCAAACATCGCAGGATCGACAGCGTAGACCTTAGACGCAGACCGCATGTTATTTGCCAGTGAACGCGTGAACTCCGGCACGGAGAACAGCAGGTAGGCGTCCTCATAATACTCAAGTAAGTCGCTGAGCGAATTACGACTGACGGGTATCTGCCTGCTCTTGAACTCGTTGTACACTTTGTTCACCGACAGCTCTCGTCCCGAAGATGCCATACACCGCGTTAGGAACAGCGATGCCAAGCGAGGGTTCTTGACGTCGTAACGCTCAACGACGTCCATAGCGACCGTTCGCGAAGCATATTCCTGTAGCAGCTGAATCGCGTCTGCGGGCGTCTGCTCAAGCGTCGCGATGAATCCCCCTCGTTCAAGATATCCGATCAGATGATGTCGAAGCAGCGCTGCATCGCTTGGGGAAAAGGTCGCATCTGGCTCGAAAACGCTCCCCGTCTTATACCGAACGTATTCCGAAAAACTCAACGGAAAAAGCTCCCGTATAAGAGAACGACCCCTGAACTCGCTCTTAAGCTCTGAGGACAGCATCTTAGAAGAAGATCCCGTCACATAGACGGTCGCTTTCTCCGTATCGACTACACGCCGCAGAAACGCACCCCATTCGGGAATTTCCTGGATCTCGTCAAAGAAAATGTAAGCGCCCTCGGTTCGAGCAGCAGGATACAGCGCATAGAACGTGTCGAGCACGTCCGCCAGCAGCGATGACTCATACGGGCGCAAGCGCTCGTCCTCAAAATTAAAGTAAAGCATCCGGTCAAGCTCGACGCCCCGACCCTGAAGCCGCTGCATCTCCTGATACAGGCGATACGTCTTTCCACAACGGCGGGCCCCCACAACCACATTTACGATGTTGTCGCGCTTTGGCTCCTGTGGGTTTCCCAGATCAAGGTCTCGCTCAAAGACCTGCGGAACCCCCTGCTGTTCAAAGTCCTTTATTTTCTGGGCGATCAAGTCGTTGAATGCCATGATTCTCCAATCTTGCTCTCTAGCTAATCAAAATTATACTGATTCTTGATTAATTAGAGAGCAAGATTGTGTGTGGCTTGATTAACACTTAAGCAAGTTTTATCACCGTTATTGCTCCGAAGGATATCGAGTGGCTAAGAGGACAACCGAGCTCGAATGCGACTCCCCGAGCAGTCAATTTGGGACGGGGCTTTTTTGACTACCCTCCCCCTGTAGAACAATCCCCAACGCAGTTGCGGTGAAATAGGGACTGTTTTTGCTGGCCAAACTGCAAAAGGGGGTGCGGACGATTTCTTGGACCGCGCCTAGGCGTATCCAAGCTTCCTGCGGTACTCCATCGGGCTCAGCCACCCGAGGGACTTCTTGATCCGCTCCTCACGATAGTACACGAGGTA
>CABUTH010000193.1 GCA_902494465.1 uncultured Collinsella sp. | reverse complement strand
TGTCCGCCACGGGGAAAATCGTTGCCTATACCAAAGCGCAGTCGGGCCATCTCGTCCATAGTGATCTCGGCATCGCCATCGCGGCCGACAATGATCATCTCGTCACCATACTCGGCCTCGGGAATCTCGTGTGCCGGGTTGGACTGAATGGCGACCATAAACTGGTCCATGCAGATATTGCCAACCTGATGCACGCGCTCGCCGCGATACAGCACATCCATACGATTGGAAAGCGTACGCGATAGGCCATCGGCATAACCGATCGGCAGCGTGCAGATCTGAACGCGCGTACGCGGTACGCGGTAGGTAAAACCGTAGCCCACGCCCTCACCCATCGCAGGGTGTGCCACGCGCGTCACACGCGCATGGACGCTCATAACGGGATCAAGCTGCATCACGCGGCCACTCAGCTCGCACGGCTGCATGCCATACAAGCCAACGCCGGCGCGGATCATATCAAAATGCATCGAGGGGTCGAGCATCGAGGACGGCGTGTTGGCGCAGTGCACGATACCGCACTCAAAACCCGCATCCTTAATGGCCTGAACGGCCTCGGTAAAGCGCTGACACTGCAGCTTGTAGTCCCAGCCCGAAGGTTCATCGGCCGTGGCGAAGTGCGTAAATACGCCGTCGCACTGAATACCGCGATGGAAATTTATACCGCGGACAAAGTCGACAACCTGCGTGTAGTGAACGCCGATACGATTCATGCCCGTCTCGATGGCGAGATGATACTTGCCCACCTTGCCCGCCGCGACGGCACATTCGCCATACGCAAGAGCAAAGTCAGACGTATAGACCGAGGGCATGATATCAAACTCGAGCAACGTCGGAATGGCCTCGATAGGCGGCTCGCTTAGGATGAGGATGGGTTTCGTAATCCCGCCCTGTCGGAGCTCAACGCCCTCGTTAACCGTCGCCACGGCAAACATGTCGGCACCGGCCGAATACATGATCTTGGCGCACTCAACAGCTCCATGACCATAAGCATCGGCCTTGACCACGCAGCACAGGCGCTGACGTGGATTCAGCAAGTTCTTATAGGCCCTCGTGTTGCGACGGAGCGCCCCGCGGTCGATCTCGACCCAGGACCAGCGCGTCAAATCGGCTTTATTCATGATTAGTCATCCGACCCTTCGTCCATGATTCCCAGATCTTCGAGCGCATCCTTTGCCGCCAGTTCCATGGCAGGACCGATCAAGTCGATAAGATCGGTCGCGATGACGCTCTTCTCACCATACTCCGTCGCCGCGGCAAAACCGGCGTAGCTGTGAAGTGCGACGGCGTACGAATACAGCAACTCCCAACGATCCATCTCGTCGCGCATGGTGGCAAGCGTGCCGGCCAAAATACCCGCGAGAACATCACCCGAACCGGCAGTTGCCAGAGAAGCCGGACCCGAGAGCGGCAGCAGCACACGCTCAACGCCACAGATAGCCGTCGTCGGCCCCTTGGCAATGACCACCAGATTGTCGGAGCCTGCAGCCCAGACAACCTTCTGCGCGGCCGCAATCGCGGTACCAAGGTCGTTCACCTCGTCACCGGCAACCAGACGCGAAAGCTCACGATAGTGCGGCGTCATAACCAACGGCTGCTCGCGACGATACATCTCGGGATTACTATCAATACCGTCAATGGCAATCTTAGCAAGGCAGTTGAGTGCATCGGCGTCCAAGATAAGCGGCACATCAAGCTCGAGCAAGCCCGAAACCACCTGCATAGCGCCGGCAGATGTCGTCATACCGGGACCGCACAGTACACAGCTGTACTTCTTTGCAATCTCGCACACAGTCATGCGCGCAGCGGCGCCAAAGGAGCCGCGGGAATCAGACGGAATAGCAAAGACGGGAATCGAAGGAAGTGCCATGCGAATAAGATTGGCGCAGGCGTCAGGAGCCGCGACTGCCACGTAACCAGCACCCGCGCGAGCTGCAGACTTGGCCGCCATAATGGCAGCACCAGGATATTGCGCAGATCCGGCGACAATAAGCACAGAGCCACGGGAATACTTATCGATATTCGTAGGTAGTGGAGCAAAGTAATCAACTAAGTCACCGGGCTCGACAATCTCGGCGGCGTGGTCGACATCATCGATGACCTCGTCAAGACGGTCGTAAAGATTGCCGCAGATCAAATCGCCAGCATACTCAGGGCCATCAGCGCTATACAGACCAATCTTGGGCGCAATCATCGTCACCGTATGCTCGGCACGAATGCAGTCGTCATCAACAACGCCCGTCTCGGCATTCAGGCCCGAGGGGACATCAATGGATACGACACAATCGGCGCATTCATTGACCGTAGGAATCCAGATGGAGAACGGCGCACGCAGACTCCCGTGGAAACCGGTACCAAAAATGGCATCGACAACAACATCGGCCTTATCGATCAAAACCTCGAGTTCGTCACGCGAGGGGCCGACGCAAACGTGCACATCGCGGCCGGCAGTGCGACGAGCAACATGACGTGCCAGAGCAGCAGGAATCTCATCCGGCTCAACCGGAGAAACGATATCGACGTCCACACCCTTATGGCTCAGAATATCGGCGGCAACCCAACCGTCGCCGCCATTATTACCAAAACCGACCAGAACGAGAACCCGATCGGGATTGAGCTTCAAGACCTCGTTGGCGGCAAACTCACCCGCTAGCTCCATAAGCTCGGCCTTCGAAGTCCCTTCGCGTTCGATGATATCCTCGAGACGAACGACTTCTTCGGTACTCAAAACCGGTTTCATCTATGCTCCTAGCGTATCTTGCGAAGCATCGCCCAGATGCTCCGTCAATGCTGAATTCTGCAGCTGCTCAAGCTCATCTAAAACAGAGCGAGCCTCTTTAAATGTCTGCGCAACGCGTTCCTTGGTGCTCACCTTTTCTTCCTTAGGCTTAGGTCGAGCATCTTCGGTAATCGCGATGGCATTCGCAACGGCTAAGTCTCCTGTAAGCGTAATGGAAAGAGCGACCTCAACAACACCCAGCTCTTGAGCGATCTCGAGTGCACGGCCCGAAAGCAGCGCCTTCGGTTTGCCGAGTTTATCACGCGTTACCGAAACATCCTTGCGACCCACGCCTTGACTAAAACCCGTGCCAAGAGCTTTAAGCACCGCCTCGCGCGAAGCAAAGCGGCTCGCATAGTGAGCAGCGGGACGCGATGATGCATCGCAATAAGCACGCTCTTCTTCGGTAAACACACGCCGAGCAAACGACGGCGTCTTTTCAAGAATTGATTTCATGCGGGAAATCTCGACGATATCAACGCCGATACCAGCTTCAGCCATGTTCACCTCCATATCGCACAGACTAAGTTATTGTAGCCCGTTCACAGAAGATGCGACAAACGAGGGTTATAAAACACAGCTACTATGTGAGACAAAAGCCCTTAAACGCAAAGAAGGGGGAGGCCGCGAGGCCTCCCCCTTCTCAGTTCAAGCGTACGGCTCGGTGCCGTCCACCGGTCAGCGGCGCCCTGGCCTCCCACGGGCTGACCCCGCAGTACTCTCGGCGCGATGGGGCTTAGCTTCCGGGTTCGGAACGGGACCGGGCGTGCCCCCC
>CABUTH010000192.1 GCA_902494465.1 uncultured Collinsella sp. | reverse complement strand
GATCTGCCAGTCCTTCATGACCGAGCTCTATCGCCACATTGGCCCCAACACCGACGTTCCCGCCGGTGACCTGGGCGTTGGCGGCCGCGAGGTTGCCTACCTGTTCGGTCAGTACAAGCGCCTGACCAACGAGTGGACCGGCGTCCTTACCGGCAAGGGCCTCTCTTTTGGCGGCTCGCTCGCCCGTACCGAGGCCACCGGCTACGGCCTGGCCTACTTTGTGGACGAGTACCTCAAGAGCCGCGGCGACTCCTTCGAGGGCAAGAACGTCGTCGTTCATGGCTCCGGTAACGTCGCCATCTACGCGGTCCAGAAGGTCTCCCAGCTCGGCGGCAAGGTGCTGGCCTGCTCCGACACCCATGGCTGGGTCGAGGATCCCGACGGCATCGACTACACCGTGCTCGAGCACGTCTACAACAAGAAGCGCTCCGGCCACGACAAGGGCGTTACGCTCGCCATGTACGTTGACGAGAAGCCCAACGCCGTGTGGCACGAGGGCGACGGCCGCGGCGTGTGGCAGCTGCCCTGCGACATCGCGCTGCCCTGCGCTCGCGAGAACACGCTGCTGCTCGAGGACGCCCAGGCGCTCGTCGCCAACGGCTGCAAGGTGGTCGGCGAGGGCGCGAACATGCCCACGACAATCGAGGCCACGACCTACTTCCAGGAGAACGGCGTCGCCTTTATGCCCGGCAAGGCTGCCAACGCCGGCGGCGTGCTCGTGTCTGGCCTGGAGATGAGCCAGAATGCCGAGCACCTGTCCTGGACCTTCGAGGAGGTCGACGGCAAGCTCGAGCAGCTCATGCGTGGCATGTTCCACAACGTGGACGACACCGCCAAGGAGTACGGCGAGGAGGGCAATTTCGTCATGGGCGCAAACATCGCCGGCTTCCTGAAGGTCGCCGATGCCATGCTCGCCCAGGGCGTCAGCTAAATCTTGCCTGACATAGCATGTGATGAGGCTCCCAGCTATCTGGTTGGGAGCCTTTTTCTATCCCGGAGGATTCCTCATAACTTGCGGTGATATACGGACTGTTTTGCGTTCCAGAACGGCTAATCAGTCCGTATATCACCGCAAGTTATGGATGGGTGGGTGGATTTTGTCCTAAAACGGTGTGCGGCCCCTCGTTTGGTACACTTAAAAGTACTGGACAAGTGAAGAGATGGGGGAGAACGTGCTCAAGTTCGGTACCTACGTCCGTGTTGGAAACGCGGCCGAAGCCTATGAGCTCTTACAGAAGAACCGCAACAACAAGATTGTGGGCGGCGGCATCTGGATGCGCCTGGGTTCGCGTCGCGTGGCGACGGCGATTGACCTTTCGGCCTGCGGACTCGATCAGATCGAGGAGACCGAGACCGAGTTTCGCATCGGTGCCATGTGCACCCTGCGCCAGCTCGAGCGTCATGCCGGGCTCAACGCGCTTGTCAACCATGTCTTTGAGTTCGCCGTCCACGACATCGTGGGCGTGCAGCTGCGCAATACCGCCACGGTGGGCGGCAGCATCTACGGCCGCTTTGGCTTCTCGGACGTTCTCTCCGCCTTTCTCGCGCTCGATTCCTATGTTGAGTTGACGGGCGCCGGCCGCGTGCCGCTCGCGGAGTTCGTTGACATGGGCTACGTGCGCGACGTGATCGAGCACATCGTGGTCGTTAAGCACGACTACCGCGCGAGCTACGAGGCCGTGCGTAAGGCCGCGACCGACTTCCCCTCGCTGAACGTTACCGCCGCCTGGTGGGACGGCTCCTGGCATGTCACCGTGGGTGCCCGCCCGCTGCGCGCGACCCTGCTGCAGGGCGAGGCATGCGGCCTTACCGCCGAGCAGCCTTCCGAGGACGAGCTTCGCGCCCTGGCCGCATCCGTGCGCTCGCTGAGCTACGGCACCAACCTGTGGGGCTCGGCCGACTACCGCCGCCGCATCTCTGCCCCGCTCGCCATCCAGGCCGTGCGCCGCGCCGCCGGCATCGAGCTTTCGGCCGCGCTTGCCCGCGAGCTCGAGACCGTGCAAGTGCCTAAGTTTGCCACGGACGAGTATTCCTGCCGCCGCGTGCCCGGCGTCGATTCTAGCGAGGTGCGCTAATGGCTGCCAAACTCATCGATCTTTCCTTTACGCTCAACGGCCGTAAGGTCAAGGTTCAGATTGCCCCCGACACCATGCTCTTTTCGCTGCTGCGCGAGCAAGGCTGTGCATCGGTGCGCTGTGCCTGCGAAACCACCAACTGCGGCCTGTGCACGGTGTGGCTCGATGGCGACCCGGTGCTGAGCTGCTCGGTTCCCGCCGCCCGTGTTGAGGGTCATACCATCACCACGCTTGAGGGCCTTAAGGCCGAGTCCGAGGCGCTTGCCCGTGCGATGGCTGCCGAAGGCGCCGAGCAGTGCGGTTTTTGCGCCCCCGGCCTTATCATGAACGTGCTGGCGCTTGCCCGCGCCGCCAAGGAGGACCCGAGCCTCGTCGCCACGCGCGAGGAGCTGTCGCGTCAGCTTGCCGGCAACCTCTGCCGTTGCAGCGGCTATGAGAGCCAGCTGCGCGCCATCGTCCGCTTTCTCAACGAGTCCGGCGTGCAGGTGGGCTTCGAGATGCCCGAGCTGCCGGTCAACGACACCAGCTGCGACGGCGTCTCCTACAAGCAGATTACCCACAAGCAGCCCAAGAAGGACTCGAAGGCTCTGCTCGAGGGTCGCCCCGTCTATACGGGCGACCTGGTGCCCGCCGGCGCGCTCATCGTCAAACTCAAGCGCAGCCCGTATGCTCGCGCCAAGATCCGCTCCATCGACACCTCGCGCGCCCTGAAGGTGCCCGGCGTGGTGGGTGTCTACACCTACGAGGACGTGCCCAAGCGCCGCTTTACCATCGCCGGCCAGAGCTATCCGCAACCGAGTCCCTACGACCGCCTGATCCTCGAGAACCTGGTGCGCTACCAAAACGAGGAGGTGGCGATCGTCGCCGCCGAGACCGAGGAGGCCGCCGATAAGGCACTCAAGCTCATCAAGGTCGACTACGAGGTGCTCGAGCCGCTGCTCGACTTTACCCAGGCACTCGATAACGACATCGTGGTCCACCCCGAGGGCGACGTGACCTTTATGTTCCCGCAGGGCGGCGACGTTGCTCGCAATCTGGTGTGCAGCGGTACCAGTGATTTTGGCGATCTGGACGAGGCCTTCGCCCAGAGCGACATCGTCTTTGAGCGCACTTACACCAGCCAGGCCACGCAGACCGCGCCCATGGAAACCTTCCGCGCCTTCGCGACGACCGCCGCGTTCGGCCGCATCTCGGTGACCACCTCCACGCAGGTGCCCTTCCACGTGCGCCGCATGGTCGCTCAGTCGCTCGACATTTCGCAGTCGCAGGTACAGGTTATTAAGCCTCGCATCGGTGGCGGCTTTGGCTCAAAGCAGACGGGCTGCTGCGAGATCTTCGTGGCGTTTGTGACGCAGCAGACTGGCCGTCCGAGCTACTGCTGCTACACCCGCGAGGAGACCATCACCGCGGGCAACTCGCGCCACCAGATGCAGATGACCGTCAAGCTGGGCGCCATGAACGACGGCACCATCACGGCCAT
>CABUTH010000191.1 GCA_902494465.1 uncultured Collinsella sp. | reverse complement strand
ATGCGGCGTGGCCGCCGCGGCTGAATTAGACACTCACCATTGTCGGCCTGATCCGCGGTCTTTCATGCAGCAGGGGCTCTCAATGTTTTTATGTCCTGCTCATATCGTCTCTGCCGGCACTTGGGGACACTCCTCGGCGCGCCAGAGCCGGTCGCCTGGGGATGGAGAGGCCATTTTGGCCCTTGGCAGTCACCCAAGGTAAACCTTTACCGCACGCCTATATTTGCCGAAATTACACTTGACGGCGGGGTACAATAAACCCGCATGCGGATTTCCGTTGCGGGCGCTTCCCATCGCCGGGGCGTGCCCGGGAGCATCCGGCATGCGGCCTTTGCGGCGCTCGGTCATGTGCAAGACGGGCGGTCGGGTCTGTGGGGCGCATCAGCTGTCCCTCGCCTCGGCATGTCTTCTCTCCACGCCACGTACCTGCTGCTGAGCCTGCCTGCCAGATGATTGGAAGCAACAGCGTAAATCCCATCACGCCAACATCCCGGCGATCGCCGGGGCCTGTATACCTATATGAGAGGAGAGGGGTATATGGCGCGTAAGTTTAAGTCTATGGACGGCAACGAGGCGGCCGCATATGTTTCGTATGCGTACACCGAGGTAGCGGGAATCTATCCCATTACGCCGTCCAGCCCGATGGCCGACCATGTCGACCAGTGGGCGGCCCAGGGTCGCAAGAACATCTTCGGCACCCCGGTCAAGGTCGTCGAGATGGAGTCCGAGGCAGGTGCAGCCGGTACCGTTCACGGTTCGCTGGGCGCCGGTGCTCTGACCACCACCTACACGGCTTCTCAGGGTCTGCTCCTGATGATCCCGAACATGTACAAGATCGCGGGCGAGCAGCTCCCGGGCGTCTTCCACGTCTCCGCGCGTTGCGTCGCTTCCCACGCCCTGAACATTTTTGGCGATCACTCCGACGTCATGGCCTGTCGTCAGACCGGCTTCGCCATGCTCGCCGAGGGCAACGTCCAGGAGGTCATGGACCTCTCGCCGGTGGCTCACCTTGCCGCCATCGAGGGTAAGACCCCGTTCCTTAACTTCTTCGACGGCTTCCGCACCAGCCATGAGATCCAGAAGGTCGCCATGTGGGACTACAAGGATCTGGCCGAGATGTGCGACATGGACGCCGTCCAGGCTTTCCGCGACCACGCGCTCAACCCTGAGCACCCGCACACCCGCGGCAGCCACGAGAACGGCGATATCTTCTTCCAGAACCGTGAGGCCTGCAACAAGGTCTACGACGAGCTCCCCGCCGTCGTCGAGGGCTACATGAAGAAGATCAACGAGAAGCTCGGCACCGATTACGGCCTGTTCAACTACTACGGCGCTCCCGATGCCGACCGCGTCGTCGTGTGCATGGGCTCCTTCTGCGACGTGCTCGAGGAAGTCATCGACTACCTCAACGCTCACGGCGAGAAGGTCGGCCTGGTCAAGGTTCGTCTGTTCCGTCCGTTCTCCATCAAGCACTTCGTCGACGTTCTCCCCGAGACCGTCCAGAAGATCGCCGTCATGGACCGTACCAAGGAGCCGGGTTCCATCGGCGAGCCGCTCTACCAGGATGTCGTCTCCGCTCTCTACGAGGCTGGCAAGACGGGCATCAAGGTCGTCGGCGGCCGTTATGGCCTGGGCAGCAAGGACACGCCTCCCGCGTCCGCGTTCGCTGTCTTCGAGGAGCTCAAGAAGGACGAGCCCAAGCGCGAGTTCACCATCGGCATTGTCGATGATGTGACCAACCTGAGCCTGCCCGAGGCCGAGGATGCGCCCAACACCGCGGCCCCCGGCACCATCGAGTGCAAGTTCTGGGGTCTGGGTGGCGACGGTACCGTCGGCGCCAACAAGAACTCGATTAAGATCATCGGCGACCACACCGACAAGTACGTCCAGGCCTACTTCCAGTACGACTCCAAGAAGACCGGCGGCGTCACCGTCTCGCACCTGCGCTTTGGCGATTCTCCGATCCGTTCGCCGTACTACGTGACCAAGGCCGACTTTGTCGCTTGCCACAACCCCAGCTACATCGTTAAGGGCTTCAAGATGGTCCGCGACGTCAAGCCGGGCGGCACCTTCCTGGTCAACTGCCAGTGGAGCGACGAGGAGTTCGCCGAGCACATGCCCGCCGTGGCCAAGCGCTACATCGCGAACAACAACGTCAACGTTTACCTGATTGACGCTATCGACCTGGCCGCCAAGGTCGGCATGGGCAAGCGCACCAACACGGTGCTCCAGTCCGCCTTCTTCGCGCTGGCCAAGGTCCTGCCCGCCGAGGACGCCCTGCAGTACATGAAGGACGCGGCTACCAAGTCCTACATGAAGAAGGGCCAGGCCATCGTCGACGCCAACCACAAGGCCATCGATGCCGGCGCTACCGCTTTCCGTAAGTTCGAGGTTCCGGCCGACTGGGCTACCGCCGAGGATGTCGCTCCCGTCGAGCTCTCCGAGGAGACCAAGTCCGCTATCGCCCAGCAGGTCAAGAACCTGCTCGAGCCCATCGATCGCATGGACGGCGACAGCCTGCCTGTTTCCGCCTTCGTCGATTGCGCCGACGGCCAGTTTGAGCTGGGCGCCTCCGCATACGAGAAGCGCGGCGTCGCCGTGGTCGTTCCCCACTGGGATGAGACCAAGTGCATCCAGTGCAACCAGTGCGCCTACGTGTGCCCGCATGCCACCATCCGTCCGTTCGCGATGACCGAGGACGAGGCTGCCGCCGCGCCCGAGGCTACCCGCACGCTCGACGCCATGGGCCCCAAGGCCAAGGGCATGAAGTTCACCATGGCTGTGTCCCCGCTCGACTGCATGGGTTGCACCAACTGCGTCAAGGTTTGCCCCAAGGGCGCCCTCGAGATGGTTCCCACCGAGCAGGAGATGGACCAGCAGCCCGTTTGGGACTATATGGTCGAGAACGTCTCCGAGAAGAAGGAGCTCATCGCGGCCAACGTCAAGGGCAGCCAGTTTAAGCAGCCCTACCTGGAGTTCTCCGGCTCCTGCGCCGGCTGCGCCGAGACCGCCTATGCACGTCTGGTGACCCAGGTCGCCGGCGACCGCATGTTCATTTCCAACGCCACCGGCTGCTCCTCCATTTGGGGCAACCCCGCTGCCACCGCTCCTTACTGCAAGGACAAGGACGGTCACGGCCCGGCGTGGAACAACTCCCTGTTCGAGGACAATGCCGAGCACGGTCTGGGCATGGCCGTCGGTTACGAGGCCGTCCAGAAGAAGCTGATCGCCGCTACCCAGGACATCATCGCTGCCGATGGTCCGTCCGATGAGCTCAAGGCCGCCGGCCAGGCTTGGATCGACTCCGTCAACGACGCCGAGGCCTCCAAGGCCGCTGCCGCTGCCTACGTTGCCGAGCTCGAGAAGTGCGGCTGCGACGCTTCCAAGGCGATCCTCGCCGACAAGGCTTACCTCACCAAGAAGTCCTTCTGGATCTTCGGCGGCGACGGCTGGGCCTATGACATCGGCTTCGGTGGCCTGGACCACGTCCTGGCTTCCGGCCACAACGTCAACGTCTTCGTCTTCGACACCGAGGTCTACTCCAACACCGGCGGTCAGGCCTCCAAGGCCTCGAACCTGGGCCAGGTCGCTCAGTT
>CABUTH010000190.1 GCA_902494465.1 uncultured Collinsella sp. | reverse complement strand
CGGCCGTCGGGGCTTAAAGCTCAACGCTCTCGTGGTTCACACGGGCATCGAGCGTGCCGTACTGGTCAAAGACATAGGCCACGCCACCCGTCATGCCGGCGGCGAAGTTCTGCCCGACCTCGCCCAGGATGAGCGCCAGACCACCCGTCATGTACTCGCAGCCATGGTTGCCGCAGCCCTCGACCACCACGGTGGCACCGGAGTTGCGTACGCCAAAGCGCTGGCCTGCCAGGCCGTTAATGAAGCCGCGGCCGCTCGTGGCGCCAAAGAACGCAACGTTGCCCACGATGATGTTCTCATCGAACTTGTAGGTCGCATGCGGGTTGGGGCGCACCGACACCTCGCCGCCCGAAAGGCCCTTGCCAAAGTAATCGTTGGCGTCGCCGCACACGTTGAGCGTAATGCCGCGCGGCAGGAAGGCGCCAAAGCTCTGGCCGGCCGAACCATCGCAATCGATGGTGATGGAGCCGGCGGGCAGGCCCTCGGGATGCGCCTTGGTCACCGCGTTGCCCAAGATGGTGCCCACGCAGCGGTTGACGTTGGCGATATCGGCGCGGAAGCGAATCGGACGCAGGTGCGCACGGGCATCGGCCGTATAGGGCACAAACAACGTGGAGTCGAGCGTCTTTTCGAGCTCGCTGTCCGCAGCCATCTGGGGCAGGAAGTGACGGCCGTCGGCACCCGGGATGTGGGCACCAAACTCACAGGTCGCGCTCGCCAGCACGGGCGACAGATCCAGCAGGTTAGCCTTGCGGTTGCCCGGGACCTCAATCTGGCGCAAGCACTCGGGATGGCCGACCATCTCGTCGACGGTGCGGAAGCCCAGGCTCGCCATGACCTCGCGCAGTTGCTCGGCAACAAAGAGCATAAAGTACTCAACGTGCTCGGGCTTGCCGCGGAAGCCGCGACGCAGGCGGCAGTTTTGCGTAGCGATGCCGGCGGGGCAGGTATCCTGCTGGCAGTCGCGTTGCATGAGGCAGCCCATCGAGATGAGCGGCATGGTCGCAAAGCCAAACTCCTCGGCACCCAGCAGGCAGGCGACGGCAACATCGGTGCCGTCCATGAGCTTGCCGTCGGCCTCGAGCACCACGCGCGAGCGCAGGCCGTTTTGCAGCAGCGTCTGCTGGGCCTCGGCAAGACCGAGCTCCAGCGGCAGACCGGCGTGCCAAATGGAATCGCGAGCAGCGGCACCCGAGCCGCCGTTGTGGCCGCTGATCAAAATCTTGTCGGCAGCGCCCTTGGCCACACCGGTGGCGATGGTGCCGACGCCGGCCTCGCTGACCAGCTTGACCGACACGCGTGCGCCGGGGTTGGCGTTCTTAAGATCGAAGATAAGCTCCGCCAGGTCCTCGATGGAGTATATGTCGTGGTGCGGCGGAGGCGAGATCAGGCCGATGCCGGGCGTGGACTGACGGACCTCGGCGATCCAGGGGTAGACCTTCTTGCCGGGCAGGTGGCCGCCCTCGCCGGGCTTGGCGCCCTGGGCCATCTTGATCTGAATCTCGAAGGCGCTGCACAGGTAGCGGCTCGTCACGCCAAAGCGCGCGCTTGCCACCTGCTTGATGGCGGAATTCTTGGAGTCACCGTTAGCCAGCGGGGTCTCGCGACGCGGGTCCTCGCCGCCCTCGCCCGAGTTGGAACGGCCGTGCAGGCGGTTCATGGCGATGGCCATGCACTCGTGTGCTTCCTTGCTGATGGAGCCGTACGACATGGCGCCGGTGTTAAAGCGGCGGACGATGTTGAGCGCGGGCTCCACCTCGTCGAGCGAAACCGGCGTGCGACCGTTGGCATTAAAGTCCAGCAGGTCACGCAGGCGCACGGCACGGCCGGTGCGGTGCAGGCGGGCGCTGTACTCCTTAAAGGTGTCGTAGCTGTCCTCGCGGCAGGCGGTCTGCAGCAGGTAGACGGTCTGCGGGTCGATAAGATGATCCTCGCCGCCGAGCGGGCGCCACTTGGTCAGACCCAGCGTGGGCAGCTGATCGGGAGCCGGGCTCTTGAGGATAGCGAGCGCGGCGTCGTAGCGCTCATTCTGCTCGCGCTCGACGTCCTCGACACCCATACCGCCCACACGGCTCACCGTGCCGGCGAAGTACGCGTTGACGAACTCCGGAGTGAAGCCCACGGCCTCGAAGATCTGCGCGGAGTGGTAGCTCTGCACCGTGGAGATGCCCATCTTGGACATGATGGAGACGATGCCCGCCGTCGCGGCCTTGTTGTAGTTGGCGATGCCCTGCTCGGCTGTCACGTCCAGATCGCCGTGCGCCGCCAAGTCGCGGATGCACGCATGCGCGTTGTACGGATAGATACCGCTCGCGGAATAGCCCACCAGCGCCGCAAAGTCATGCGGGGACACGGCGTCGCCACACTCCACCACGATGTCGGCAAAGGTACGCACGCCGGCGCGGATCAGGTGGTTGTGCACGCAGCCCACGGCGAGCAGCGACGGCACGGGCACCTCGCCCGCTCCGGCGCGATCGCTCAACACCACGATGTTCACGCCGTCGCGGACCGCGGCCTCAACGTCCTCTGCAAGCTGCTTGAGCGCAGCCTGCAGCGCACCCTCGCCGGCATCGCGGCGGTAGACGGCACGGAAACGGCGGGTCTTAAAGCCCACGCGGTCGATGGCGCAAATGCGGTCGAACTCCTCCTCGCTCAGCAGCGGGCGCTCCAGGCGCACCAGCTGGCAGGCCGTACGGGAGTCCTCGAGCAGGTTGCCGTGGTTGCCCAGGTAGAGCGTGGTCGAGGTGACCATATGCTCGCGAAGGGCGTCGATCGGCGGGTTCGTGACCTGGGCGAACAGCTGATAGAAGTAGTCAAAGAACGAGCGCGTCTTCTTGGACAGGCAGGCCAGCGGCGCATCGATACCCATCGAGCCGAGCGGCGCCTTGCCCTGCTGGGCCATGGGACGCACGACTTCGTCAACATCATCCCAGTGATACCCGAGCTTGGCCATGCGCACGGCGGCGGGCACCTCGGCGTCCTCGGCGGGCGTGGGCGCGACGGGCTTGTCGAGCGCGTCGACGGTCAGCGTCTCTTCGGCGATCCAGTCGCGATAGGGCTTTTCCTTGGCGTAACGGGCGCGCAGCTCGTCGTTGTAGATGACGCGGCCGCGGGCAAAATCGACCTCGAGCATCTGGCCCGGTCCCAGACAGCCGCTCGTCAGGATGTTCTCGGGGCTCACCTCGATGGTGCCCACCTCGCTTGCCAGCATAAAGCGACCGTCGCGCGTCACATAGTAGCGGGCGGGACGCAGGCCGTTACGGTCGAGGGCGGCACCCAGCGTGCGACCGTCGGTAAAGGCGATGGCCGCCGGGCCATCCCACGGCTCCATGAGCATGGACTGGTAAGCGTCGTAGGCGCGGCGCTCCTCACTCAGGCTGTCGTTGTGGTCCCACGGCTCGGGCAACAGCATGGACGCGGCACGAGTGAGCGGACGGCCGTTCATGACCAGGAACTCGAGTACGTTGTCCAAAATCGCGGAATCGGAGCCCTCGCGGTTGATGATGGGCATCACGCGCTCAAGATCGTGCTGCAGCACGGGGCTGTACAGGTTGGGTTCGCGGGCGCGGATCCAGTTGACGTTACCCTTGAGGGTGTTGATCTCGCCGTTGTG
>CABUTH010000189.1 GCA_902494465.1 uncultured Collinsella sp. | reverse complement strand
CGCCGCGAGTTCACGGCGAATATCACCCATGAGCTCAAGACGCCGCTTACGGCGATTTCGGGCTATGCCGAGCTCATCGCAAACGGCATGGTCGAGGGCGAGGGCGACCTGCGCAACTTTGGCGGTCGCATCTATCGTGAGGCGGGCCGCTTGGCAGCGCTTGTCAACGATATCCTTACGCTGTCTAACTTGGACGAGGCCGAGCGTGCAACTGAGGGCGAGGCGGTGCCCATTGGTTCCACGGAGCCTATTGAGCTCTCGCGTGCCATCTACGCGGTTGAGCAGCGTCTTGAACAGGTCGCCCGTCAAGCGAATGTGACGATAAGTCATGAGACCAAGCCTGTGGTCATCGAAGGCGTGTCGCGCTTGATTGACGAGCTCATCTATAATCTGGCGAGCAACGCCATCCGCTACAATCGACCCGGCGGTGCGGTTACGCTGCAGTGCGGCACCAACGACGAAGGCCATCCGTTCCTTGCGGTCGCCGACACGGGAATCGGTATCGCGCCTGAAGAACAGGGCAAGGTATTTGAGCGGTTCTATCGCGTGGACAAGAGTAGGTCCAAGGCGCGCGGCGGAACCGGTCTGGGGCTTGCAATTGTCAAGCATGCGGCCCTGTATCATCACGCCACGCTCGATCTGTCGAGCGAGTTGGGCGTGGGAACCACCATTACGGTGACGTTTCCCATACGGCAGGACGAGCCATTCGCATAGCGATACAACATAGATATTGATGCAGACGCCGCATTTGACTTTCGGGTGCGGCGTTGTTGTGCAATTTTACGATTGCTTCCGACATTTTTACAGGAGAGCCTGTTTCTTATGTATAGAGTTTGGTCTCGGTAAAAAGATGCGATAACATACGGACAGTTTTGTCAATCCGAACTGGGGAAATGAAAGGCAAGCTGCATGACCCTTCTCGAACTGTTCCAGCTGCTGAAGAAGCACCTTCAGCTGGTCATCACCCTTCCGGTGGTCTGCGCGATCGCCATGGGCATCGTGTCCTTCGTTGCGATGGACAACACCTATACCGCGACGACGAGCATGTACATTCTCGCCAAGACCGACGATAGCGGTCAGATGAGCTACAACGATCTCTCGGCGAGTCAGATGCTTTCCAACGATATCGCCACGCTGCTGGATAGCGATAGCGTTAAGAGCGGCGCAGCCAATGAACTGGGCCTCACTGATCTGGATGACTACAAGGTGTCTGTTTCCTCCGAGACCACCACGCGTGTCATTACGCTTTCGGTTACCGGCACCGATGCCAAGGAGACGGCTAAGGTCGCAAAGGCCATGGCCAGCTCGGTGAGTACGGTCGCTCAGAACGTCGGCGCTGCCCAGAGCATCAACGTTATCGACGAGGCTAAGACCCCCGAAGCCCCCAGCGGCCCCAAGCGCACGCTGTATATTGCCGTCGCGTTCCTCGCCGGTATCTTTATCGCAGTCGCCTATGTCGTTTTGGCAGACATGCTCAATACCCGCATCCGCGGTGCCGAAGAGGCAGAAGAGCTCCTGGGCATTCCCGTTGTTGGCCGAATTCCGGCTATGAAAGGTGGTAAATAGGCATGGCTAAGGCAAAGAACACCGACAAGCTCGTTGTACAGAATGCCGCCAAGACCCTTCTGGCCAACATCCGCTTTGCGAGCGTGGACGACCCCATCCGCACCATCACCGTTACCTCCTCGATTCCCAACGAGGGCAAGTCTACGGTTTCCATTAACCTTGCTCAGGCAATCGCCACGAGCGGCAAGTCCGTGCTTCTGGTCGAGGCCGATATGCGCCGCAGGTCCCTTTCCGATATGCTCGGCGTTCGTTCGCGCGGCGGACTCTATGCGGTCCTTTCCGAGCAGATCTCCATTGACCAGGCAATTGTCGAGACGGGTCAGAAGAACTTCTACTTCCTCGATGCCGAGCCGCATATTCCCAATCCTGCCGACATCATCGTCTCTCACCGCTTTGCCAAGCTGGTAAAGGCGCTGTCCGCCAAGTTCCAGTACGTCATCTTTGATGCTCCCCCGGTCGGCACCTTCATCGATGCTGCCGAGATTGCCAGCCTGACCGACGGCACGCTGTTCGTGGTGCGTGAGGATTTCACCAAGCGCGAGGAGGCGCTCAACGCCATCGGTCAGCTTAAAAAGTCCGAGAAGGTCAAGCTCATCGGTACCGTTATGAACTACTGCGAGACCGAGACCAGCGAGTACTACTACTCCTACTACACCAAGGACGGTAAGAAGGTGAAGAAGGGCTCCGACGATCAGGGGACTTCCAAAAAGGGCATCTTCACCAACCGAGCAAACGTTTAGTTGATTAAGGTTGACCTATGCGTGACATTCATTGCCATATCTTGCCGGGTGTAGACGACGGCGCCGCCGATCTCGATGAGAGCTTGGCGATGCTCGAGGCTGCCAAGCGGGCTGGTGTAACCAGAATTGTTTGCACTCCTCACTGCCGTGATCCCTATTTTGATTACGACAAGATGTGGGATGCCTTTGAGCTGCTGCGCGATAACGCTGACGGTTTTCCGCTCCAGATGGGCTTCGAGGTCAACCATCGAAAGCTCGTTGAGCTTGGTATCGATGCCGCGGAGCACTTGCATTTCGATGGGACCAACGAGTTTCTGCTCGAGCTTTCGACGCATGCCGATGCGTATGCGTTTAGAGAGTACGAGAACACGATTTACGATTTGCAGTGCCGTGGCTACCAGGTGATCATCGCTCATCCTGAGCGCTATCGTGCGGTTCAAAAGGATGTAAGCGTGGCGGAGCGCCTGGTCGATATGGGCTGCAAGCTGCAGGCTTCGGCGGACTTTATTGCCGGCGGTCGCTTTGGTCGCGAGAAAAAGCCGGCACAGCGCCTGTTCGATCAGAACCTGTACAGCTTCATCGCGAGCGATGCCCATAACGTGGGTCATTACGATTGCCTGGCGAAGGCTCGCGCGAAGTTTAGCGTGCGCGGAGCTCATTTTCGCTAAAATCTGTCCCTAACGTTCGCATTGAATGAAAGGGCAGCCATGGATATCCAACTTAAGACGGGATGCTTTGATGACGCGGCGTTGGTGCGCCGCGTCATTTTTATGGACGAGCAGGGCTACGAGAATGAGTTCGACGCTATCGACGAGGATCCGAACTGCATTCATGTGACGCTCTATGTAGACGGCGAGCTTGCCGGTTGCTCGCGCGTGTTTCCCGAAGAGCTTGAGCACGCGGCTGACGCAGAGGCTCCGGTGTCGCCGGCGTGCGACTTGGACGAAGGTGTCGCGGCGGGGGAGACCTACATTATGGGGCGCGTGGCCGTGCTGCCGAGCATGCGCCGTCGCGGTTTGGCGAGCAAGATTGTCGAGGCCAGTGATACGTGCGCGCGTGATGCCGGCGCCAAGCTCATTAAGCTGCATGCTCAGGAATACGTGCTGCCGCTCTATGCCAAGGCGGGCTACACGCAGATTGCCCCGGTGGACTACGAAGACGAGGGCCAGCCTCATGCCTGGATGGCCAAGCGCGTAGATGGCAGATAGGAACGTTCCTTTCCTGCCGGCAGTTTGGGACACTCCTTGGCAATTGGCGCATCAGAGCGCTCGGACATACAGTTTTTCGATTCCGTATGTATATATGCGCGTTAATGGGTT
>CABUTH010000188.1 GCA_902494465.1 uncultured Collinsella sp. | reverse complement strand
CCTTGACGGTCTGCTCGCCACGAATACCCTGCAGCAGGTTTTCGTAGTAGCTCTCAACACCCGCCTGGCCCACGATATCGCCCGACTGGTACGTAATCCGGCCAGCAGAAGCATCATCATCGCCAGAGGTTTTCTTATTCTGGGCCTCGAGCTGCTCGGAGGTAATGGTGCCGGTATAGCCCAAGATATGGCATGCCGTCTCGCCATATGGATACTGGCGCTCGGTACGCTCGGCAATCTTGACGCCCGGGAACTCGCCGGCGTGCTCCTGAATATAGGCAACCGTGGAGCGACGGACGTCCGTCGCGATGGTATGCAGGCTCTGGGCGCCCTCGGAATTGTCCTGGATATTGCGCAGAACCGCCACGTAGGGCATGCCGAGCACATTGGCAAGATGGCGAACCAGAACCTCATCCTCGGCAAGGCCGCGGTAGGCCACGACAGCAAGTGAGGGACGGTTCTGGACAAGCGCCACGCCATTGCGGTCGAGGATGCGGCCGCGCACAGCGGGTGTGGTAACGGTGCGCGTCTGATTGCTATTAGCCTGCTTTTCGTAATAGTCCGACGAGACCATCTGCATGCCCCACAGCTTGACGGCAAGCGCCGCAAACATCGCGCCCACACCCGTGGTGAGGATGGAAAAGCGGCCCTTAAAGGCGGTCGCCGCGGTATTGCCCTCGCCCTCGGTGGCGCGCGGGGCCGTTCCATGCTGCGTATCGTAGGTAAAACGGGAATCGCCGCGACGCATGATGACCAGCGCGACCACGATGGCCACAACCAGCACGATACCGGCGATAATAACCGTCATCTGGGAAGACATCTACGGGCCTCCCCTATTTGAGCTTACGGGTCTTGGGCTTAAAGCGCATGCCCGTCTGGCGTCCGCCACGTGCGGAGAATCCATAACCGGACTGCGGCACGACGCCGGACATCAAAAACGGAATGGCAACCAGACCCGTCAGGATCGAAGACGGCAGCGCATGGCCGAAGATCGCAACGACAAAGCTCGTCTCCAAACCCATAAACAGCAAGATGATGCTGTAGATCACATTAATGACGAGCGCGAAGGCGCCCACGGTGACGCCGCGCGCACTCGGGCTACCGCCCGTCTGACCGGCGGCGCTATGCACCAGGGCAAAAGAACCCACGGTCAGCAGGAGCGACATAACGCCCACCGGCACGGCAGCGGAAAGGTCATAGAACAAGCCGCTGCAAAAACCGCACACGACGGCACGGTTCGGGTCGCCCGAGAACACGCTTAGGCACACCAAGATAATCATGAAGTTGACGCGACCGCCCGCAATGGAGATCTGCGGTGCCAGGCCTGCCTGCAGCAGCACGCACACGATGGCGGCGATTACAAACGTGCGGGAGCTCATCCCCTGCTCGTGTAGATCCATGGACATGCCCCCTATTCGCTCGAGCCGGAATCGGTCGTCTCAGACGTGTCGGAACTGTCATCCGAGCTCTCGTCCTTCATCTTGGTCGCAGCATCGCGCGACGTTCCCTGCGGCGTGCTATTAGCGGTGTTCACGTCCTCATCCGAGGCCGACTGTTCGTCGGTCAGCGAGGTGATGACCAGCACTTCCTCGTTGTTCTCGGCCGTGGTCTGAGCGCGCACCACAATGGTGTAGTACACGTCGTTTGCCGATTTCTCAACCGACGAGACGGTGCCGAGCGGAAGGCCCTTGGGGAACACACCGCCAATGCCCGAGGTCACGATGATGTCGCCAACCTTAACGTCGGAATCGACGCTCACATACTCAAGACGCAGCGTGCCGTCAGCCTGACCCTGCAGCATACCCTGGGCGCGCGTATCCTGCACCATGGCGGACACGCCCGAGTTCTCGTCGCCAATCAGGCGCACGGTGGACGTCTTGGCCGAGACTTCGATGATCTGGCCTATGACACCGGCAGAACTCGTCACGGGCATGTTAATGGTAAGCCCGTCGGCAGAACCCTTATCGATGGTAACGGTCGAGGTCCAGGCATCGCCCGAAGCGCCGACGATACGAGCTGCAGTGGACTTGAGGTTGTAGGTCGACTGCAGACCGACCAGACCCTCCAGTCGCTCGGCGGTCTTTTGAGCCTCGGAGAGCTCGGCGACCTTAGAGGTCAGTTCCTCGTTTTGCTTCTTAAGCTCGTCAAGCGTGTCCTGTGACGCCGTAAGGTTAGAGAACACGTTACCGATCGCATTGAAGGGAGCCGCCACAGCCGAGCCCAGAAAACGCACCGGCGAGGTAATCGTCGTCACGCGCGAACGAACGGCATGAATCGGCCCCGTCTCGCCCTCACGAATATAAAACGTGAGCAGCAACACCGAAATCAGGCTGAAAACAATCAACGGGCGCATACCCGTTGATTGTCGCTTGGTATTCAGATTTGTGGAGAAACCCGAAGATCGTGCCAAATGGAATCCACCTTTTGGAAATTAAGCATTGGTCTGGACGAAGCCGCCATCAAACGCATTGGCCTCGAGCACGCGGGCACAGCCGTTAACAACGTTATCGAGCGCTGTGGGGCTGACGTTGACCGAAACGCCGGTCTCATCGCGCAGGCGCACGTCGAGACCGCGCAGCAGCGCGCCGCCACCAGTCAGCAAAATGCCGTAGTACATAAGGTCCGAGGCAAGATCGGGAGGCGTAGCGTCGAGTGCGTCCTTGACGGCCTTGGCCATCTCGTCGAGCGGCTTGTTGAGCGCGCGACGAATCTCCTCGCTCTCGATGCGCACGGTCTTGGGCAGACCGGTGATCACGTCGCGGCCGTTGACCTCGACGTCGAGCTCGTCCTTGAGCGGCACGGCGGAGCCGACCTTGATCTTGATGTCCTCTGCCGTACGCTCGCCGATGGCCAGGTTGTAGGCATCACGAACGTGCGTAAGGATGGCCTGATCGAACTCGTCGCCGGCAATACGAATGGACTGCGAGACGACGATGCCGCCCATAGCGATAACGGCAACCTCGGTGGTACCGCCACCGATGTCGATGACCATGGAACCGGTAGGTTCCTCAACGGGCAGGTCGGCGCCGATAGCGGCGGCCATAGGCTCTTCGATCAGATAGGCCTGGCGGGCACCGGCCTGGATCGTAGCCTCAAAGACAGCGCGCTTCTCGACCGACGTGACACCGGAGGGAACGCAGACGACAACACGCGGACGCGGAGTCCACGGATAGCGCTTCTCGGACGCCTTGTCGATAAAGTAGCGAAGCATGGCCTCGGTAACATCGAAGTCGGCGATGACGCCGTCCTTCAGGGGACGAACGGCCACGATGTTGCCGGGCGTACGGCCGAGCATGCGCTTTGCCTCGATACCGACCGCCAGGATGCGCTCGTCGTTCTTGTCGATGGCGACAACAGAGGGCTCGCGAATGACGATGCCCTTGCCGCGCACGGAGACAAGCGTATTTGCGGTACCGAGGTCGATGGCAAGATCGCCCGCATAGCTACCGAAGAACATATCCATCAAAGAAAACAACGCAACTCCTGATGTGTTGGATGATTGCTGGAAAACTACTAGCTCATCATACTAGCGCAAGCCCGGCACCTCACTTGCGGTGAAGCGCCGGGCAAAGCTAAATCCCATAAGGTCACTACTGGTTGTCAGCAGCCGAGAAATCCATATCGG
>CABUTH010000187.1 GCA_902494465.1 uncultured Collinsella sp. | reverse complement strand
TTCGATCCTTCCGTCCTTAAAAATCGTCGGAACAAATTCGTTCGTCTTAAGCTCGTTCATAATCTGCTGGAAAACGTCCAGATTGAGGGCGTAAAAGACCGGCTCATTGTCTTGGGGCATGTCCGTATAACCCTCTGCGACTCCGATTGACACCGTATGCTGGCTCGGGGCGTCCGATGCATCCGCAATCTGGCGGATATTATTGTCGAATCTCCAGGCCTCGTTTGTGATCGTTCGCTGGTCGATGGTAAGGGTGACTGGCCAATAACTGCCGGCGGTCGCATCTTTGTTAATGTAGAGGTATCCGATGGACTCCGCCGGAACGGTAACGCTCCATTGCTTTTGGTTCTCACCATTTTCCGTGTTCGTAGCCTCGATTTTGGTATAGAGCTCTACCTCGCGGCCCAGGATTTTGCTGTATAGGTCATTTTGCTTTTCGAAGGGGTTCTTGCCCTCTAACGTGCTGTTTTGAACGCCGCTCGAAGCTACGATGCCAGCGCTGAGCGCATTGGGATTCTCGTAGACCGTGCTTGCGGAGTCGGTTTGATTTGCCTTTGCCGTAACGTATCCTGCGGGGCTGTGTTCGGCAATGGCGTACTTAACTCCCAGCAGGGCATCGACGGCAAGAATGGGTTCGGCATAACGGGTCGAAAACTCGCCGGCGCTGCTGTATCCAAGGGAGTTGAGCAATGCAATTGCCTGCGGGTTATTTGCGGATGAGTAGGACGACAGCTGGTTGTACCCAAGCGCTAAGCCCTCGTTGAGGGCGGCGCTATCGGTGCGCGTGGTCGTTCGATCGATGCGGTAGAATGACGCAGAATCCTGGTCTTGAATGGCTGTGATCGTGTTGGTTGCGGTAGTCACATAGGTACAGTTGGTATCTTCGGAATAGCCTGCGTACAGTTGGTTCCACATCACATGGGCGTTGATAAACAACTCAATTGCGGTGATTGTCAGGATTGGTAATACGACGGCGGGTCGATAGACATGACGAAATTTGGGCTGGCCCTCGAATACCTGCAACGAATAGCCTGCGGCCCACATCGTAAAGAAGCCCAGCAAAAAGGCTGTGCGCGAATAGAACCCGTTGGGAACGCGCATGCCGCACCAGATGTACTCGAGCGGGCTCAAAACGGAGCTAGCGATCAGGACGGCTGTGACGACGAACGTTGCGATGCGTATCTTGGCCGAAACCTTGCGGTTAAACAGTAGGCTTATTGCAAGTAACATCATGATTACGCCGCAATAGAACTGCGGCGTGTTCCCGTTATTCACCCACATGCCGGGGATGAAGCCCCTGATGAGCGATTTGAGGCCTGTTTTAAGCAAGGGGCCAAGTGCCAGCACGGGGCCGCCTTTTGCCATGGCAAGGATGGTCGGCAAAAAGGTCCAGGCGGACAGGAGCAGCCCAAGCATCATAGCCCCTGCAAATCGTAGGGCCCGGTCGAGCGTGAGCATCCAGCTAAATCCTTCTGCAGCGACGTAATCGACAAACTCAACCAATACGAAGATGCAGAGGAATAGGATGTTGATATAGGCCGTATACCAACAGAACATGACATTGAGAGCAATCGCAATAACGAGGCGTACCATATTTTGTTCGCGAATGAGCTCGTAGCATCCGAAGGCGCAGATGGGTAGCAGGATAAGGCAATCAATCCAGAGCGGATTACACAAATTACTTATGGTCCAGCTGCAAAACGTGAACGAGAGGGAAAGCAGGAATGCGGCGGGCTTGGACAGGTCAAAGCGCTTTTGCACATACCAAGCGCTGCTGATGTGGATGCAGCCCAGTTTGAGCGCGGTTATGGCAAATACGAAGAGCGTCAGCTTGTCTGCGGGAAACAGCACGCAGAGCAGGTTGAAGGGGCTGGCGAGGTAGTAGCTATAGAGCCCCCATGTGTTCATGCCGAGTCCCTGCGAGAAGGAATAGCGAAGGTTTGCCTCGCCTAAAAGGACGCGGCGAAACCACGCGAAGAAGTCGATGTATTGGTATTTGAGATCGTTGGTGAGAAACGAGTTGTCGCCAAGGGGGTAGACATGCCCCGCCGCTGCAAGTGCGACAAAGAGTGCGACGGAAAACGTGAAGCAGGCGGCGTAGAACGCCACATTCTTGAGCGTGCTGTTATTGGGCTGTGTCATCAGATTCCTCGTTGGACTCTCGGATGATATAGATGGGGCGGCGCTTGGCCTCCAAGTAGGCTTTTGCCAGGTACTCGCCAATGATTCCCAGACACAGGAGCTGCATACCGCCAAACAGCGTAATGAGGCAGGCAAGGGAGGGCCATCCGCCTACGGGGTCGCCCCAAACAAGCGTTTTGACCAGGATGACGATAAATCCTAGGATGGCGATGAGGCAGAAGACAATACCCGTGAGGGCGGCGAGGGAGAGTGGCGCCGTGGAAAACGCGACGATGCCGTCGATGGAATAGAGGAGCAGCGACCAAAAGCTCCATTTGGTCTCGCCGGCCACGCGGTTGACGTTTACGTAGGGGAGCCATTTGGTCTTGAAGCCGACCCAGCCGTAAATGCCCTTGGAGAATCGGTTGTATTCGCCCATGGAGATGATGGCGTTGACCATAGGTCGCTTCATGAGCCTAAAATCGCGTGCTCCGTCGACGATGTCGGCCTTGGAAATGCGGTTGATGATCTTGTAGAACATACGGGCACAGAAAGACCTGATGGGAGGCTCGCCTTCGCGGGTGGTCCTGCGTGTGGCGACGTTATCGTAGTTCTCAGTCTGCAAGATATCGTACATCTGCGGCAGGAGCGAGGGCGGGTCCTGCATGTCGGCATCCATGGTGGCGACATAGTCGCCCTTTGCGTGCTGGAGTCCGGCGAGTAGCGCCGCCTCCTTGCCAAAGTTGCGCGAGAAAGAGTGCCAGCGGATGGCGTATGGATGCGCCGCCGCGGCTTCTGCTTTCATGACGGCGAGCGTTTTGTCTGCCGAGCCATCGTCGATGAGGACGGCTTCAAAGGAGATGCCGGGGTCTTGCTGGGTCGTAATGCGAACGACGCCATCGAGCTCTTTGAGAAAGATCGGAAGTGATTCCTGCTCGTTGTAGCACGGCACGACGATGGAGATGAGCGGCATGGTGGTTTACCTCTCGCTTGGCTTGGAAGTAGGGTGGCCGGGCTGGTTGTCGTAGGCGTATTTGCTGTACACGTTGACCTCCCACTGCTTTTTTTCGACCTTTGCCACGGAATCGAGGATGAAGCCGGTCGCAAGGCTCAGACCGCACAGGAACATAAACGACGCGGCGAGCATGGCGGTGGGGAAGCGCGGAACGAGGCCGGTCTGGAAATACTCGACAACGATGGGCATGCCCAAGGCGAGGCCGATCACCGCAAACAGAAGCGCGACGAGGCTGAAGAACTTCAGCGGGCGGTAGTCCTTGAACAGCGTGCCGATCATCGCAACGACTTTAATGCCGTCGCTCACGGTATTGAGCTTGGACTCGGAACCTTCCGGACGGTCGCGGTACTCGATGGGCACATCTTTGATGCGCCAGCGGTGGTCGACGGCGTGGATCGAGAGCTCGGTTTCGATCTGGAAGCCCTCGGAAAGCACAGGGAAGGTTTTAACGAACGGGCGGCACATGGCGCGGTAGAAGCAGATGACGACAAAGAGGCTGAAGCCTTCGATCAACT
>CABUTH010000186.1 GCA_902494465.1 uncultured Collinsella sp. | reverse complement strand
CTAGCTTTTCTTGTTTCCGTTTTATTTTGTTAATAATTTAATATATTCCACCGCAACTGAAGGGGGCTGTCGTGGGCCATCGGGATTCATGTGATGATTTGCGTGAGGTTCGTTGGGGCGTTTTGGGCGCTGGGCGCATTTCGCATCGATTTGCATCGTCGCTCAAGGAGGTGGACGGGGCACGGCTTGTGGCTGCCGCCGGTCGCACTCCTTCGCATGTTGAGGAGTTTTGCAGGGCGTTTTCGATTGATGCCGCGCACAGTTATGCCACAGCTGACGATAACGGCGATGCGGCTTATGATGCGTTGATTGCCGACCCCGATGTCGACGTAATCTACTTGGCTCTTCCGCATGGCATGCATGCGCGTTGGGCCTGTCGCGCGCTGCGCGCCGGAAAGGCCGTGCTGTGCGAAAAGCCGGCCGTTTTGAATGAAGAAGAGGCCTATGTGATCGCCTCGGTTTCCCGTGAGTGCGGCGTGCCATTTATGGAGGCGATGAAAAATCGGTTTTGTCCGATGCATACTCGCGTGAAGGGCTTGCTTGCGTCGGGCGAGCTCGGCCGTATCGTTTCGATCGAAAGCGTGCAAAAACTTGATTATGGTGAGCCCCCTTCGAGTTATCTGCTCGATCCGTTGCAGGGTGGTTGTCTATATGACATGGGCTGCTATGCGGTCGGGTGGTTTGAGGATTTGCTTGCGGGTGCGTGCGATGTTTCGTCTCGTGAAGTTCGCTGGCGTGACGTATCGGGCGGCCGCGTGGATTGGGCCGATGAGATTCATATGAGCGTCGGCGGCATACCCATTCATATGGTGTGCGACGGCAAGGCAGCGTATGAAAGCCGCTTAACGATTGCCTGTGAGCGGGGCTCGTTGGAAATCGAGCGCCTCCATCGCCCCGAGCTCGCCCATGTGAAGTATTCCGACGGGCGAATGCTCGAAATAAATGCCCCGTTTGAGGTTGATGATTTCTACGGCGAAATCCAGCATGCGACCCAGCTCATCCGGGCGGGGAAACTCGAGAGTCCCGTCATGCCCCTTGCCGCCACACAGCGCTGCGCGCGCATTATCGATGCAATCCGTCTAGCCTCTAGGACTTGGCGCTGACGCATAGGGGATTATGACGCTGGCGCCCGTAGCCGTAGTGCTTGGCGGCCCGCATCCCTGATGCCCCTTTTATAAGTTGCGGTGGAATAGTTCCTGTTTGCGGCAGAATAGGGGCCAAACAGGAACTATTTCACCGCAACTGATGAGGGGGAGCTGGAGATGCTGACGATTGGGTGCCATCTTTCGACGACGAAGGGCTATCGGGCGATGGGGGAGACGGCGCTATCCATTGGCGCCAATACCTTTGCATTCTTTACACGCAACCCGCGCGGCGGCACGGCGAAAGACCTTGACATGGATGACGTGGCGGCCCTGCGCGAGCTTATGGAGCTAAACGACTTTGGCTCGCTCGTGGATCATGCCCCGTATACCTATAACCCCTGCTCGGCCAAAGAGCGGGCGCGCGAGTTTGCCCTGGAGGCAATGGCCGAGGACTTGCGGCGCATGGAAGCGCTGCCCGGCAACTACTACAACTTCCATCCCGGTGCGCATGTGGGGCAGGGCTCCGACGCCGGCATTCAGATGATCGTCGACACCCTGTGCCAGGTGATGTTTGAGGGCCAGCAGACAACTGTGCTGCTCGAGACTATGGCTGGCAAGGGCACCGAGGTGGGCCGCAGCTTTGAGGAACTGGCGCTCATCATTGAGGGTGTTGCCGACAAGCGCCCCGAGCTGTCGGCCAAGCTGGGCGTGTGTCTGGATACCTGCCATGTGAGTGATGCCGGCTACGACATCATCCATGATCTGGACGGCGTACTCGACGAGTTCGATCGCGTGGTGGGTATCGAGCGCTTGCGCGCCGTGCATATCAACGATTCGAAGAACCCTTGCGGCGCCCATAAGGACCGCCACGAATGCATCGGTAAGGGTTATTTGGGTAGTGAAGAGTTTGGCGGCGGTATGCAGGTTATGCAGAATATTGTATCGAATAGCCGCTTGCGCGCATTGCCATTCATTTTGGAGACACCGAACGAACTTGCAGGTTATGCGGCTGAAATCAGACTGTTAAGGTCGTTGCAGCAGTAATGACTGTCACAAAGTGCAGTGTTCCATTCACGTTATGGGTTTGTTTCAATCAGTTTTCTAATTGCAGATTCTCTCAAGCGGGTGCATAATAGCCATCAGTTTTTGCAGACCTCTGAATCAAACGGGGTCACCGGAAGGAGACTGATTATGAAGCTCAAGAAGCTTGGCGCATTTGCCGCCACGGGCGCCATGGCGCTCGCCCTCGCACTGACGGGCTGCGGCTCGTCCAACGCCACCTCTGGTTCTGATGCCGGTTCCAGCAGCTCTGACGACGCTAAGGTCGAGAAGGTCGACGGCTCCAAGGAGTACGCGCTCGTCAAGGACGGTACGCTGACCGTCGGCACCTCTGCCGAGTACGCTCCGTTTGAGTACAAGGATGACAACGGCGATTATCAGGGCTTTGACCTTGAGCTCATCAAGGCTATCGGCGACAAGCTGGGTCTGGATGTCGAGTACGTCAACAATGACTTCGACACGCTCGTCCCCGGTGTCGCTTCGGGCGCTAAGTACGACGTCGCCATCGCGGCTATCACCGACACGCCCGAGCGTGAGAAGGAAGTTACTTTCTCCGATTCCTACTACATGGACGATCAGGCTATCGTGACCAAGGTCGATAACACCGACATCACGGCCGACAACTACAGCGAGAAGCTCAACAACGCCGACGCTACCATCATCGTCCAGTCCGGTTCGACCGCCGAGGCCTTTGCCCAGGAGAACTTCCCCAAGGCCAAGATCGTCCCCTACAAGGACGCCACCGAGTGCTTCAGCGCCCTGCAGTCCGATAAGGGCGACGCCGTAGTCACCAACCGCTCCGTTGCCAGCCAGCTGACCGCCGAGCAGTTCAACACCTGCCAGACCATCAAGCAGATCAGCACCGGCGAGGAGTACGCCATCGCCATCAACCAGGGCAACACCAAGCTCAAGGACGACATCAACCAGGCCATCAAGGACCTGACCGACGACGGTACCGTCGACGCCCTCATGGCTAAGTACAACATCAAGTAAAATAGCTACTTGATTGTGCGCAGGCCCTTTCCGTTTTGGCGGAGAGGGCCTTTGCGCTTCTCTTGACGGAGAGCATTTCCGTCTCGTTTTGCCGGCAACTTCTACGATAGGAGCCACCTTGTCTCGACTGAACAAAGGGGCCGCGGAGCAGCGTTTTCCACTGCCCGCCTTGCTCCAAAAGCTAGCCTGCGTCATGGCCGTGGCGCTCGCGCTGGTGTGTGCGGGGGCATATGCGCCCACGACCGCCCAGGCGCTTGAGACCGCAAAGATTACCGCCCGACCCAATACCGGTTCGGGTAGCGCTGTGGTCGGCGGTACCGAGACGCGCATCACCTGGGAAGTTCAGGCCGATGCCGACGAGGAACTGAGCGGTCTTTCGCTGACGTTTGTCGACGGCACGACGTTTGGTACCGATGACACGCGATTGACGATGCTCTCGGGCGAGGACCTCATGGATCGTACGCCCATGAAGCCCACGTGCAAGGCTGACGGCCAGACGCTCAAGATCGTCTTTGGCG
>CABUTH010000185.1 GCA_902494465.1 uncultured Collinsella sp. | reverse complement strand
TGCAGGTATCGGTATTCATTTTTCTGGTGACGCTGATACTGGTCGCCGTGCTCGAGACCTTCGGCGAGTCCGCGATCGAGCAGTTCCTGCGTGGCAACGAGACGCTCGCCGTCCTGGGTTCGGCGCTTGTCGGCCTGATCCCCAACTGCTCGGCGAGCGTGGTCATTACGCAGCTGTACCTGGAGGGCGCGCTACAGCTGGCGCCGATGCTCGCCGGCACGCTCATTTCCGCCGGCGTGGGCTACCTGGTCCTGTTCCGCACCAACCGCAGCGCTCGTGAAAACGCCGTGTTCCTGGTCATGATGTACGTCATCGGCGCCGGCTGGGGCCTTATTCTATCCGCCTTCGGCCTCTAAGTAGGCCTAAAAAAGGGCTTCAAATAGCCATGCTCGGCGCCTGCGCAATGCGGCGACGCATGGCATTTTGAAGCCCGTTTTTTTGTTGAGCCATGGATTCCGAGCGCTCACACCGCTCAAAACAAAAAGGTAGATTTTTAGGCATGTCCCAAAAATCTACCTTGGTTAGCGCAGTAGCTCGGTGAGGTTGCGTTTAAAGCGGATGCGGTCTTCGCTGATAAATGCCGCCGGTCCGCGAGTGCGTCCGCCGGCGCGGCGCACCTTCTTTTCCTCGTGGCGAATAAACAGCTGCATGTCGATGGTCGCTTTGTCGTAGACGCGCCCGCGCACACCGATGGCGGCGGCATCGCGCCCGAGCACCATGCTCGCCAAGCCAATGTCCTGCGTCACTACCACGTCGCCCGCCTGCAGGCGTTCGACAATGGCAAAGTCGGCGCTGTCGGCGCCCACGCTCACGTCGAGCGTCGTGACCCAAAAGCCGCGTCGCGCGTGCTCGGCATCGCGCGGGTCGTCGCGGCGAATGTGCCGTTCCAGGTTTTGCGTGCTGTTGCCGGCGATAACAACGGCGACGCCCGCCCGCCGCGCGCAGTCAATCGACTCGCGCGTGACCGGGCAGGTGTCGGCATCAATAAAGAGCGTTCGCGGCATCTAGTGCACCAGTTTGCCAAACTGAATGGCGCGGACAATGAGCGTCACGCCAAACACCAGCAACGCGGCGCCGCTAAAGATGACGAGCATCTTGGCCGACCACAGCGGATAGATAAACACGAACATGCCGGCGATGATGGAGAGTGCGCCACTCAGAATGGCGAGGACACGGTTGGACGAAAGCTCGGACTCCAGAATGGACATGACACCTTCGACAATCCAGCCAAAGCCGGCCACGATAACCACCATCGTGGTGAGTGTCGCGGTCGAGAAGGCCTGGTTGCGCAGGATTATGACGCCGCCCAGGATAATGAGTAGGTTGGAGATGATGCTCGTCACGCGTCAGCCGGTGGGCAGCAGCGGCTCAAAAATGGCAGTGAACAGCCTGATGGCAGCGGTGATTACAAAGTAAAAGCCCAGGACGGTCGTCAAAAAGACGAGGGACTTGGCGGGTGCAAAAAGCAGCGCGATACCAGCAATGAGCGCCATGACGCCCGTGATGGCGTAAATCCAGCGCACGGCCTTGACGGCTTTGCCCGCCATGCTTTTCTCGTCAAATCCAAACTGGCTGGATTTTTGGTCATCGTTCTTAAAGATGCCCATAATGTCTCCTTTCCGTGTGGTGCACGTTGCGTTCATTGCTCTCCGTGCGGCGTACGCCAAAAGTGATGCAACAAGTATCGCCCAAGGGCGCCGATGTATGGGGCGGGAAGGACGAATTGCCGCCCCACATTCCCGAATTGTTACTTTTATTCCTGCTTCAGTGAGGATTAATCAACAATTGTAGAACATTACGCTGCTATATGTAATCGCCTACGTTTTAGGTTAGATTCTCCTAAGAACAATTGCCCGAAATTGGGGGTCCCTATGAACGAAACAGTTCCCGCGGCGCCGGTAAGCGCTGAGTCGATGGCAAAGCAGGGTTGCGAAAAGCTCGGCTTGGACGCGTTTGACGCGTTGGTTCGCCGCGCCCGCACGTGCCGTCGCTTTGACGAGTCCATGCGCGTGCCGCGCGAGTTTTTGCTCGAGCTGGCGGAACTGGCGCACCTGGCTCCCTGCGGTGCCAATGCTCAGCGTCTGCGTTTTCATGTGGTGAGCGGTGCCGAGGATTGCGCGCGTGTATTTGATGAGCTTGCATGGGCCGGCGCGCTTAAGGATTGGCTGGGTCCTGCCGAGGGCGAGCGCCCGACCGGCTACATCGCGATTCTTGCCGAGCGCGCTGTTCCGGGTAAGCCCGCCGCTCCCATTACCGAGGTCGACACGGGCATTGCCGCGCAGACGATGATGCTCGCCGCCCGAAGCGCCACGCCCGAGGTGGCGGCCTGCATGTTCAAGGCCTTTACGCCCCGCGCGATCGACGCCATGGGGCTCGATAACGACAAATACGAGCTCAAGCTGATCATGGCGTTTGGTGTTCCGGCCGAGACACAGGTGATCGATGCGATCGATTCCAACCCCGACGGCTCCATCAATTATTGGCGCGACGAGGCGCGGGTGCACCACGTACCCAAGCGTCCGCTTGCCGACGTGCTGCTGTAGTTGTGCGTCGTTGCGGTGCAATCCGGCGGAAAAATCACCACAAAGGCTCCTGTTCCCTTTGTGGTGGTACGAGGGGAGGGTGTGTGGCAGATCTGTATTTGGTGCGGCATGGGCAGACCGAGCTCAATGTGAAGAACATTTTGCAGGGCTGGCACGATTCGCCGCTGACGGCACGCGGGCGCGAGCAGGCGCTGGCGGTGCGTACGGTGTTTGCGGCGCGTGGCGTGACCTTTGACCATGTGTATTCCTCCCCGTTGGGCCGGGCGCGGCGTACGGCAGAGCTGATCGTTGGCGAGGGCCGTTCCATAGAGCTGGTCGATGACCTGCGCGAGTGGCATTTGGGATCGTTGGAGGGCACATCAAACCGCGAGATGCCGGCGCAACCCTGGGGTGATTATCCGGTCGCGTTTGGCGGCGAGTCGGAAGTGCAGCTCCAGTCGCGTATGGTCGCGGCGCTGTCCCGCATCATGGCCAGGCCGCAGCACGACTGCGTGCTGGCGGTTTCCCACGGCTCAGCCTGCCAGGAGTTTCTTGAGTATGTGACTGGCGGGGGAGAGCTACCCGACAACGGTGCCGTGCTTCATTTTGGCTATTGCGACGGGGCGTTTTCGCTCCTTGATTGGTAACGAATGAAAGGACCCCTATGAATAAAGACCTGTATCTGGTCCGTCATGGGCAGACGATATTTAACCTCAAGCGCATTATTCAGGGCTGGAGCGACTCGCCGCTCACGCAGCTGGGTTGCGACCAGGCGGCGCGCGCCGGCATGTTTTTGCGTGCACGCGGCATTGAGCCCGATCACGCCTACACCTCGACGCTGCATCGCACCGAGCAGACTATCGCCAACCTGTGGCCGAGCCTTGCCTACGAGCGTCTAGACGGCCTGCGTGAGTGGTTCTTTGGCGATTTTGAAGCCGAGCGCGTGATGTTGATGCCCGAGCGCCCGAGGCGCGATTTCTATCGCCAGTTTGGCGGCGAGGGTCAAATGCAGGTGCGTGAGCGCATGGTGGCGACGTTGACCGAGCTTATGCAGAAGCCTGATCACACCTGCGTGCTTGCGGTGAGCCACGGATCGGCCATCAAGGAGTTTTTGGATCACGTGAGGGGAGCGGCGGCCGACGCG
>CABUTH010000184.1 GCA_902494465.1 uncultured Collinsella sp. | reverse complement strand
GGCTGGGCGGTGGCGGTGGTGTTCTGAGACATGGTGAAAATCCTTTCAAAAAGGGGAGTGTAAGAGAAAAACGGAGGCGCGTGATGCGAATGCGATCGGGCTCGAGATAGAAAAAGGCCCCCGGTCGAAACCGGAGGCCTTCCAATCACCTAGAGCGCAAAAGCAGGCGTGAGGGACTCACTGTCGACCGATCGTATTCGCATCACGCCACCACCAGTTGTTGAGAGACTTCATCGTGTTCTTCATGTCGGTGGCTCCTTTCATGATGCCGTGGCGCGGTCGCACCTTGTTGCTGTTGCGCTGCACTATAGCACAGCAAAGTGTGTGCGGGGAAATCTTTTTTAAAAAGATTTCAGGCGGGTTTCCCGCTGGTCAAAAGAGCGGGCTGAGCGGGCGAGGCTGCCATTGCTGCCTTGTCCGCTCAGCTAAGACGTTACTCCTTATTGCGACGGTAGAGGAAGTAACCGCCCGCGGAGATGACGGCAACGCCAGCGATGGCGAATGCGGCCACCATGCGGCCATCAAAACGATCACCGGTGGTGGGCAGGCCGCCCTTGGTGTTCGTCTTGTTGGTGGTTACCGTGGTCGTGGTGTCCGACTTGCCAGGCTTCTCGGGCTTGGTGGTGGGCTGCTCGGGCTTAGCGGGCTGCTCGGGGGTACCGGGCTGCTCAGGAGTACCAGGCTGATCCGGGGTTACCGGGTCGGTGGCAAGAGCGTCCTTGGCGTAGGTGATGGACACCTTGAGGCCGTTGGTCTCGGTGTTCAGGTCGCTCGGGGTGAAGGGCTGGTCGAAGTTTTCGGCCTTCTGATAGGCGCGCATCTCCTGGAGCAGGGCCTTGCACTTCTTGTAGGTGTTCTCGGTAGCAGCCTTGCCGGCCTTGTTGGCCAGGGCAGTGCGGCCCTCGGTGGTCGTCTCGGCTAGCATGGCGGCGTCAACTTCCTTGTTCTGCTCGATGAGCTCGTTCTGGAGCGCATCGAGGTAGGCACGGACGCTGATACCAAGGGTGTCAGGGTTCTCAAAGCAGAGCGAGCTGATGTCCATGAGGACGTAGTTGATTGAGTTCTCGGGCTCCTCGTTGTACACGACGTCAGTCTGTTTGCAGTGATCGAAGGAGACGGTCTGATCGCTGAAGTACGGGCTGACCTCAGTTATCAGAGCGGAGTACAACGGGATGGCGACGGAGTACGCGGCGCGGGAGAGCATTTCCCACTGGATGGTAGCGACTTCGGGGTCATACCCGCGACGAATCTGGAAGAGGTTGATCTCGGTGTTGCGCTCGCTGCCGATGCAATAAACACCATCAGTGTTCGCGTTGAGGCCAGGGACGTTCTCGCCGCGGTTGCCGAAGGCGCGAATCAACTCGAAAGTGCTCCAACCAGACTTGCCAGGCTTGAAGAACAGGGGCTGGATTTCGCTGACCATGGCTCCCTTTTGGTCAGGTTTTCCTTTCTCCTTTACTGTGATAATGTCGTAATCTGTGCCTTCGGTCAGCTGACTACCAAAATAATCGCGGCCTTGCACATAGCGGGACCACTGGTTTACGCCGGAATCGGCGAGGCTTTCGCCATACGTTTGGGCGACATCGAATTTGCCGTCAGCGGAGTATTTGGCGAAACCCTTTTCTTCGGGCATGGATTGGATCTTTTCAGAGTGGAGGCAATTCTCGGTGTCATTGAGGTCGACATCGTAGTTGAGGCTCCCGATATTAGGGTTGAGCGACGCGACGTCGTCAGCGAGCTTCATGGCGATCCACTGATGGGCGGAAAGTGTGGCGAACAGCCAGGTCTCGTTGTTGTCGGCGATGATGATCTGGTCGTTGGTGCAGACGCCTTGATCATCGATCAGGCTGCCGAGGAGCTCGACGCCCTCGCGGGCCGTGGCGCTCTCGCCCAGGATGATGCTGCCGTAACTGTACTCGCCCAGACCCACTTCCTCATCGATGAGGTCTGCTGCAGCGGCCTCCTCGTTATAGGAGGTGCTTAGCGTGGCGGAGCAGGAGACGCCCTTCTCGTTGATGCCGGCCTCGGAGTAGGCGTCGGTGCGACCCATCCAGTTGGAGGGGTGGTCGCGTACATAGCTGTAGCGATAGGTAGGCTTGTTCGAAGTGTATTCAAAAGCAGATTCAATCGAGCTGTACTTAAAGCCAGGTTCGTGGGCAGGTTCGATGCCGTAGTGCTTAAGATAGCGCTTGCCAAAGTCCTCGGCGCGGCCGTAGTACGTGTTGCCGTCCGCCGTGAGCTTGCCGCCCATGTAGATCTGCGTGCAGGCGAGCGCAGACGTCGGCATGGACATGATGGTTGCAGCTCCAAAGGCGAGGCCTATGCCAAGCTTTTTGAGCGCGTTGACGGGGTGAGTTTTCCTCATTTTCCCTCCCAGCGTGCGAAAGCTCTCCGTTGCCAGAGAGCTTCAGCCAATAAAGACACCCCATTAGCGTAACGAACTGGAAACAATATTCATCTATGAAAGAAACTTACTCGATAAGCGTAATGAAATATGCGATGAGTGGTTAATTATACTCGGTTTGTAGCTTTACTTTAATAAAGACGTCCTGCAATTACATTACCTGAATAAAGCGCCTTGCACGGGGCGCAAAGAAAATCCCCCGCTGTTTGGCAAATGCATAAACAGCAGGGGAGACGATAATTGGATGAATATCATACCAATGTGGAATTACTTCTTCCGGCGGTGGATCACGTTGATCGCATAGCCGACGAGCATGGCCAAAACGATGATGATAAAGCCGAGCAGGGGATTGTCGTTCATAGGGTCCTCCTATTTTCCGAGCGGGGAGAATTCGTCGACGATGAGGTCGAGGCATTGCGGAAGCGCGCGGGCTCCAAAGACGCCCGAATTGCTGGAGATAATCTCGCCATCGAACTGCATGCCCAGCGACGGGGTGCAGGTGATCTTGGCTTCCTTGGTCTGGATGATCTTGAACTGCGGGCGGCCGAGTACCTTGCCGGCGGGGTCGAGTGCGGCGGTGATCACAGTCGGTAGAAGCTGCACAGTTTTTACGGGTTCGATGACCGCAATGTCGACCATGCCATCGTTCATACGGCAGTCGGGGAACAGGTTGATGTCGTTTTGGATGACCGAGGTGTTGCCGGCCATGCAGCAGATGCCGTCGAGCTCCTCGACAATGCCGTCATGCTCAATCGTAAAGTGCGCCACCGTGGGATTGGGCGTGGCGAGCGCGGAGAGGAAGTAAGCGATCTCGCCGATGTCGTTTTTGGTGGGGGCGGCCTTCATCATGATCTCGGCGTCGAAGCCCGAGCCGGCGATGATGATGAAGCCGTGGCGCTTCTCGTTGCCGTTCTCGTCGAGCCAAAAGAGCTCGCCCATGTCGACTTTGACCGTGCGACCGGCACGGCAGGCCTTGGCGAGCGCCGCCGCCTCGGGGGCATTGCCGATGTTGTTGAAGAACAGACAGGCCGTACCGGAGGGGAAGACGAGCGTGGGGACACCGCATCCGCGCATCTGGTCGAGCACGTTGGAGACAGTGCCGTCGCCGCCCGAAACGACCACGCGGTCAAACTCGCGCACGTCTGCCACGGCGTCCTCGGGTTCCATGCCATCGCCGATAAAGCGCATCACGACCTCGTCGCCGCCCTGTGCAAGGGCGTGCGTGAATGCGAAGATTTCATCTGAGCTGGGGCCCGATGCCGGGT
>CABUTH010000183.1 GCA_902494465.1 uncultured Collinsella sp. | reverse complement strand
CGAAGCCCGCGACGATCCTTCGCGAGATCGACAGGAGCCGGCGCATGCGAGGACGAATCACGCTCGCGCAGCAGACGCGCGGTCACACCGCGAACGGGCTTAATCTGCCCTGCCAAAATGCGATGTGCCGTGCGCTCGGACATCTCAAGACCCAAACCCGAGCAGATACGAATAAAGTCCTCGGCATCAGAGGCAAGGCCTAAACGATCGACAACCGGAAGCTCGCTCTCGTCATCAATAAACAGGAGACGAGACGTATCGAGCCGACTTGACGCCTGAGCATAAAGGGTCGCGGCAATCTCAGACGGAGAACCAAGATAGACATCGCAACCACGCAGCTCCTCGAGCGCAAACTCACAGGCAGCGCGAATAATATTATGCGGGCCGCGAGCACAGACATAACGTCCGTCCTCATCCTTGACGGCCTGGGGCCAGCTGGACTGATCGGCACGCTCACTGAGGCGGTCGGCTGCAACGCTCACCTTAAAGGCTGAACCAAGATCGACGCCGGACGTGACCACACGGGCCTCGTCGGTGTTCTGCTTGATCGAAAACAATGCCATGCCACGACCGTGAACGCCCCAACGGTCCATCTTCATGCTCTCGAGCTTGGAGGTAACGCGGGCATCGAAGATTCGCTCTTGCATATCCTGCGGAACGCCCGAACCGTTATCCAGAAAGACAAGCGTGCGGACGCCATCTTCCTTGGTCGTGGCGAGATAGACCTTGTCGGCGCCGGCATCGCGAGCATTACGGAGCATTTCGATGACGATATCCTCGACATGCTGAATGTCGTGTTTTGCCTGGCGCCGCTCGGCCTCCGAAACGCGGAGGCGGACATACCCCTCGCCAAGGTTCTCCTCGACGCGAAGGTTGCCCTCCCCCGACATCGACGCGATAAATGAGATGAGCTCGTTCGCGTCGCTCATGTTATTTAGCGATATCGACAGCGCGGCTCTCGCGAATCACGACGACGCGCACCTGACCGGGATACTCCATCTCTTCCTCGATCTGATGGGCGATATCGTGAGCCAGGACCGTGGACTGGGCATCGGAGATCTTGTCCGGCTGAACCATGACGTGGACCTCGCGACCAGCCTGCATGGCATAGGTACGCTCGACGCCTTCATGGGAGTTGGCAATCTCCTCGAGCTTCTCAAGACGCTTGATGTAGTTCTCGGCAGACTCGCGACGGGCACCGGGGCGAGAGGCGGAGACGGCATCGGCGGCCTGTACCAGGACATCGAGCACCGTGTTGGGGTCGACATCGGCATGGTGAGCCTCGATAGCGTGAACGATAACGGGCTTCTCGCCATAACGGCGGGCAAGCTCGGCGCCGATGACGGCATGCGGGCCCTCGACGTCGTGGTCGATTGCCTTGCCCAGGTCGTGCAGCAGGCCGGCGCGCTTAGCGGTCACAACGTCCAGGCCAAGCTCGGAAGCCATCACGCCGCACAGATCGGAAACCTCGAGGGAGTGCTGAAGCACATTCTGACCAAACGAGGTACGGTAGCGCAGGGCACCAAGGGTCTTGACGATCTCGGGGTGCAGGTCGTGGATACCGGTATCGAAGGCAGCCTGCTCGCCAGCCTCGCGCACGCGCTGCTGAACCAGGTCGGCAGCCTTGTGATACATCTCCTCAATGCGGGCGGGGTGAATGCGGCCGTCAGCAATGAGGTTCTCGAGGGCAACACGGGCGGTCTCACGACGGACCGGGTCGAAGCTCGAAAGAACGACGGTCTCAGGCGTGTCGTCGATCACGAGGTTGACGCCGGAAACCTGCTCGAAGGTCCGGATGTTGCGACCCTCGCGACCGATGATACGGCCCTTGAGGTCATCAGAGGGAATGTGCACGGAGGTAACGGTGACCTCGGCTGTGTGGTCGGCAGCGCAGCGCTGAATCGCCAGGGACAGAATCTCCTGGGCGGTCTTGTGGCACTCGGCGCGAACCTGCTGCTCGGACTCGCGAATGATCGTGGCAGCCTCGTGGGTGACCTCGCCGCGAACCTTATCGAGGAGCTCCTTGTGGGCGTCCTCACGGGTCAGGTCGGCGATACGCTCGAGCTCGGAGGTCTGCTTGGCGCAGAGCTCCTCAAGCTCGCGGGAGCGCTTCTCGACCTGACCGGCCTGGCTGGACAGCTGGTGCTCACGCTTGTCGAGAGCGTCGTTTCGGCGATCAAGGGACTCCTCGCGCTGCATCACACGGTTCTCGAGCGTACGAATCTCGCTCTTACGCTGCTTGTCCTCGGCCTCGGCGGCCTGCTTGTTCTTGATGATCTCCTCTTTAGCCTCGAGCAGAGCCTCTTTTTTGAGGGTCTCGGCCTGACGCTTAGCATCACCGATCAGGGACTCTGCCTGCGCGTGTGCCGACTGAATCTTTTCGTCGGCCTCGTGAAGACTACCCTGCTTGGCGGTGCGCATGTAGGCAATGGCGGCGATGGCACCCAAAACGATGCCAACGAGCGCTGCGATGATAGGCATGCTCACTCCTTTTTATGGATTCGTTACACAACAAAGCGAACCGTCCTTACGAACGGCTCGCGACATTTGAGTAATATGGGCGCAGCTTATGCGGGTCGGATACAGATAAACATATAAACAAACTCATCACAGATGAGCACATATCACAAAGCAAATGACAGTGTTTATCGTACGTTGAACCACAACAACTGTCAAATAAATGGCCCCGACACGGCGGCTAAAACACGGTGAACGGCAGGGCCACAAAACACATACGCCTAAACCGCACATTCCTCGCGTTCGGCATCGAGACGTGCCTTAACGGCATCGGCGGCGACGTGATACGAGAAGCCCTTGCCCATCAAAAACCGAACCAGTTTTTCGAATTCGCGCGTCTCTGGAACACGCCGCTTGGCGAGCAGGGCTGACGCACGCGCCAAATCGTCTTCGACGGCAAAATAATCCTCGGGATAACCGGGAATGTCATCGAGCACGACATGACGGCGCTTGAGCTCGGTCTCGATTTTGCGCTGTCCCCAGCCGCGTCGCTTGCGCTCCTCGATAAAATACGAACAAAAGCGATTCTCGTCTAAAAAGCGATACTCAATGGCACGCTCAACGGCGAATTCAATCGCGGCCGCGCGAAAACCGTAGCGAGCCAGCTTGTCACGGACCTCACCCGTGGCATGGTCGCGGCGCGACAGCATCTCAGTCACCATGGTAAGCGCGCATTTACGCTCAATGAGCTGCACCGCCTCGCGAAACTCATCCCAATCGCAGGGAAGATCGGGGCGATTTTTAAGGAACAGGCGCGCGACACGAACAGGAATCCAGATGGATCGTTCAAAACCGCCCTCGAGCTCACAGTCGATATGTGCACAAGGCTTTTTTGATGCATACCCACTCGAGAACGAGGAGGCCGCCTTCTTATCGGGAAAGACGACCGTGGCCTCGGTCACCGTATACGACATGAGGGCAACCGCTACTCGTCGTCGTCATCGAGCATCGCGGAGCCATCGATGGCGTAAAGCTCATCGAACTCCTCAGTTTCGGGCTGATCGGTCAGCTCGACCTCGGACGGAGCATCGTCATCGAATTCAAGGCCGCAGGCGAGACGAACCTTATGCTCGATCTCATCAGCACAATCGGGGTGTTCGCGCAGGAAGGCCTTAGCGGCCTCGCGACCGTTACCGAGCTTGTCCTCACCGTAAGCAAACCAAGAGCCCATCTTTTTGCAGATACCGCACTCGACGGCCATGTCCAGAATCGAGCCCTCCTTAGAGATGCCCGTGCCGTACATGATGTCGAACTCGGCAGAGCGGAACGGAGCGGCCACCTTGTTCTTAACGACCTTG
>CABUTH010000182.1 GCA_902494465.1 uncultured Collinsella sp. | reverse complement strand
GCCCATTCGGCGACGCTGCTCGAGCAGCATGTCACCAAAGCGTGCAGCCATCAGAATCCTCCAAACTCACGATCTTCACGTGCCATCTCGGCGTCGACAGATTCCAGCGCGGCAAGCCCCTCCTCGTCCAACAGGACCTCGCGCGGCTTGGAACCGTCGGGCGGACCGACGACACCCTTTTCTTCCAGCATGTCCATAATACGCCCGGCACGTGCATAGCCAACCTTCAGACGGCGTTGCAGGCCAGATGTGGAGCCAAGCTGCGATTCCACCACAATATGGGCGGCTTCCCAAATGAGCGGATCATCGTCTTGCGGCTCGGCGACTCCGGTGCGGACAATGCCGCCGCCACCCGCCATGGACATGGAAGCGGGCGCCACAGCAGATAGGATCTCCTCGTGGTAGTCGGGCTCGCTCTGCGACTTGACGAACTCGACAATCTCGTTGATTTCGTCATCCGAGACAAAGCAGCCCTGGATACGGCGAGGCTTGCCCCAGTCGACCTTGGAGAACAGCATGTCGCCCAAACCAGTGAGCTTTTCGGCGCCCATCTGATCAATGATGACGCGCGAGTCGATACCCGTGGCGACGTTAAAGGCGATGCGGTTGGTGATGTTAGCCTTGATAAGGCCCGTCACCACGTTGGAGCTCGGACGCTGCGTAGCCACAATGAGGTGAATGCCGGCGGCACGGCCCAGCTGGGCGATACGCACGATCGAGGCCTCGACATCCTTACCGGCAACCATCATCAGATCCGAGAGCTCGTCGATGATGATGACCAGGTAGGGCATCTTTTGCGGCGGATTGTCGTAATGCTCAAACTCACCGGCGGCCTGCTTTTCGTTGTAGGTCGAGATCTTACGCACGTTAAGACGCTCGAAGACCTTCAGGCGACGCTCCATCTCGGACACGGCCCATTGCAGGGCGCTCGCGGCCTGCTTGGGCTCGGTCACCACGGGCACATAGAGATGCGGCAGACCGTTATAGCCCGCGAGCTCGACGCGCTTGGGGTCGACCATGATCAGGCGAACATCCTCGGGAAGCGCGCGCATGAGCAGGGCCGTAATGATGGAATTGATCATCACCGACTTACCAGAACCGGTAGTACCGGCAATAAGCAGGTGGGGCATCTTGGCGAGGTCGGCGACAACCGGCGTGCCCTCGGCATCGCGGCCGATGGCGAGCTCGAGCGGACCGCCCTTCACATAGGGCAGCACGTCGCCCAGATTGACGTTTTGGCGCTTGCGAGTGGGAATCTCGATACCCACGAGCGACGTGCCGGGGATCGGGGCAAAGATACGTACCGACTGGGCAGCGAGCGAAAGCGCGATATCGTCCTCGAGGCTCGAAATCTTGCTCACGCGCTCGCCCTCGCCAGGTTGCAGCTTAAAGGTCGTCACCGTGGGGCCGGCGATCCAGCCGACCACGCGGGCACTGCGGCCAAACTCAAGCAAGGTGGATTGCAGTGACTCAGCGGTCTGCTCAAGCTCCTTGTCCGAAGACGCGGCGGAAGCCGACTGCGGGTTGGCATGCAGGATTTCGAGCGGCGGAAGCTTGAGGCCGTCCTCTTCTTCGCCCTCGTTATCTGCGGCGCCGCCGTCCGCTCCCCCATCACGAGCCGCAGCTGATTCGACAGCACTCGTGGCAGGTGCATCGGCAACCTTGGGATGCTTCAGAAAATCGGGAATCTGAGGTGCGGCCGAGACGGGATTCACGGCAAACGGCGGCTCGGACTCGTCGATCTTATCGGGGTCGTCTTCCATCGAAAGCTGGCCGGTTACCTGGCCGCGCTTTGCATGGCGACGCGGCAGCAAAGTTGTCTTTGCGGTCTCAATCGAAGCCTCGTCGTCCTCGTCATCGCCCTCGGTGAGCTCAATCTCGCTATCGGACCAAGACGGGTCGGGCTCACTCGTATTGAGCTTGGGCGCGGCCTTGCCCTTCTTGGCATGGCGGTGCGGCAACAGCGTGGTCTTGGCCCGCTCGGCATCCACGGCATCGGACACGTCAACAAACGGATCCTCGTCCTCGTCATCATCGTCCAAAACCGGGTCCACATCGTTGCCCATGACCGTGGTCACGGCAGCATCGGAGCCCTTTTGACGAAGAATGCTCAGGTGCGGACGGGCAACGCCGGGCACCGACAGGGCTTCGTCGTCACCCCAAGGGCTGGCGTTGACATCGGCACGACGGCGTTCGGCAAAATCGGCAGCGCGATCGCGTGCGGAGCGCAAAACGCCACCCACCGAAAAACCGATAATGACCAAACCAACGACGACAAGCCCCAGCAAGACAACCATGGCGATAGGTTTACCCAGGGCGTTTTGCAAGGCACTTGCGATAAAGGCGCCAATGTAGCCGCCCGACACGGAAAGATTCTGCGGCGTAAACATAAGGTCGCACGAATCGCTCGTGCCCGGCACCATCAGCGAAAGAATGGAGACGACGGCGATAAAGACCACGGCGCCGCCCGCAACAGAGCGCACGTTGAGCGGCGAGTCCTCACCCAAAAAGAGCGTGGCGGCAAACAGCAAGATGACGATCGGCAGCACATAGGCACCCAGGCCAAAACCAAGGTGGTAGAAACCGGCGACCGCGGCCGTCACGGGCGCAGTCGCCGGCGAAATCACGGCAATAAAAGACGCGATAGCCAAAACGGCGATAACGACGCCCGCGATATCACGGTTGGCCGAGGGCTCGACCAAGGGTTCGAAATCGTCGAACTCATCCTCGTGACCCTTATTGGCACGCAGATGGGAACCGGCACCCTTAGCAGATGCCGGTTGGTTGTTGGCCTTATTGCCTTTGGCGTTTTGTGCAGATCCGCGCGCCAAACTAAACCTCCATGACGACCGGGATGATCATCGGGCGAGTGCGCGTACGACTCCAGATAAAGTTGGAGAGCGAGTCGCGCACGGCCTTGCGAATGGCATCGGAACCGCTGCTCGTAAAGCTGAACTTGCCCTTCTCGATCGTCTTCATGATGGACGCGGAGGCATCCTCGGAGAACTGGTCGTCGATGGCAAACGAGACGCCGCGGCCCGAGAACTCGATGGCCTCGATCTTCTTGTGCTTGAGCGAGACGATAGCAACAGCGGTAACCATACCGTCGTTGGCGAGCTTCTGGCGATCGCGCAAGACGATGGGGTCGGTATCGCCGATACGCAGGCCGTCGACGTAGACGACGCCGGACTCGACGGGCGTACCGCGCTTGACGATACCGCCGCGCATCTCGAGCGTGTCGCCGTTATCGAGGATAAAGATATGATCGTCCTTGAGACCCATCTTGCGGGCCAGCTGGGCATGGGCGCGCAGGTGCACGGCCTCGCCGTGAACCGGCATAAAGTACGTGGGCTTGGCCATGGCCATCAGGAGCTTGAGCTCCTCCTGGCTGCCGTGGCCCGAGACGTGGACGAGAGCGCGGTTCTTATCCCACACGTCGCAGCCGAGCTTGGCCAGGCTGTTGACGACCTGCTGGACGGCTTTCTCATTGCCGGGAACAGGAGTTGCCGAAAGGATAACGGTATCGCCTTCGTGGATGGAAAGCGTCTTGTGCTCGCCATTGGCCATGCGGGACAGGGCCGACAGCGGCTCGCCCTGCGAACCGGTGCACATGACGACAATCTTATCGTCGGGCAGGTTATCAATGTCGAAGGCATCGATGATATCAGCGTCGTCGATGTTGAGGTAGCCCAGCTCACGCGCCACGCGAGTGTTAGTGAGCATGGAGCGACCGGTCACAACGACCTTACGGCCGCACTTGCGAGCGGCATCGCAGATCTGCTGCAGGCGATGGATGTGGCTCGAGAACGATGCGACG
>CABUTH010000181.1 GCA_902494465.1 uncultured Collinsella sp. | reverse complement strand
TCAGGCGGGGTGGTTCCCCGCGTACGTGCCATCTGAGTAACCGAGGGGAGGGCGCACATGGGAATGACTGGTGCATACGAGCGCAATCTCGATGCAAAAGGTCGTCTGTCCCTGCCTGCACCCCTTCGCGAGGAGCTTGGAGAGCACGTTCGCGTGTTCAAAGCCCTGGATGTCGATGCTCTGTACGTGTTCTCTGCCGAGGCCTTCGATAAGTGGGTCGAAGGACTCTTCGCGGGTCGTGAGGGCCACGAGGGTTTTAACCCGCGTGACATTAATGACCAGAAGCTCATGAGGGCGATCAACAAGCGCACCACGTCGATGGACGTGGACAGCGCCGGTCGTATCGGTCTTTCCGAGTCTCTCCGCAAGCAGGCGAACCTCGACCGCGAGGTCACGGTTGTGGGCAACTACGACCACCTTGAGGTGTGGGATCGCGCCGCGGCCGATGAGGTCGATGACGATGAGGCCCTGCTGGACCTCTTCTTCTCGTAAGGGCAAGGCACGGGTAACGGATGGAGCGTGGGATCTTGACACAAGAATATCGGCATGAACCTGTCATGCTCGGCGAAGTGCTTGAGTCGCTGCGGCTAAAGAGCGGCTCCGTTGTCTGCGATTGCACCCTTGGCGGTGCCGGCCATTCGGTAAAGATGGCCGCGCAGGTGGGGGAGACGGGCCTTTTGCTCGGCGTCGATCAGGACGACATGGCCCTCGAGGCCGCTGGCGCCCGTCTGGACCGCGAGGTTCCCGGCGTTCCGCACCAGCTGCTGAAGGGCAACTTCGGCGACTTGGACGAGCTGCTTTGCTCGGCCGAGGTGCCCGGGGTCGATGGCTTCCTGTTCGATTTGGGTGTTTCGTCGCCGCAACTCGATATCCCTGGCAGGGGCTTTTCGTATAACGAGGACGCCCCATTGGACATGCGGATGGATCCGGGTAATAACACCTTAAACGCAGCTGAGGTCATCAACACCTATAACGAACACGACCTCGCCCGGATTCTACGCGTCTACGGCGAAGAGAAGTTCGCCTCGCAGATCGCGCGCGAGATCGTGCGCCGCCGCGAGCAAGAACCAATCGAAACCACCGGCCAATTTGTCGAGATCATCAAGGCGGGTATCCCGGCTGCCGCTCGTCGGCATGGTGGACACCCGGCCAAGAAAAGTTTCCAGGCCATTCGCATCGAGGTCAATCACGAGCTCGATGTGCTCGAACGAGGGCTTGATGCCGCCACCAGGTGGCTCAACCCGGGCGGACGTATCTGCGTCATCTCGTATCACTCGCTCGAGGACCGTATCGTAAAGAACCACTTTAAGGAGATGAGCCAGGGGTGCACGTGTCCGCCGGAGATTCCGGTGTGCGTGTGCGGCAACGTGCCGATACTCAAGGTCATCACCCGCAAACCCCTGGTTGCCCAGCCTGATGAGGTTGAGCGCAACCCTCGGGCGAGATCAGCCAAAATCCGCGTGGCGCAGCGTCTGTAGGCGCGACCGCGCGATATTGGACCTCCCGCTCGCACCATAAACGAAGCTTAAACACACTACCAACGTACTCGGGATGGGAGGCGGCATATCATGGGCTACAACACTTCAAGCGCAGCACTCGCCTATGATATGAACGCCATGCCCGCCTATCGTGAGACGCCGCAGGCCCCCGTTGCTCCCCGTGAGCAGCGCACGCCGCGCTTTGATGTCTACACGGGCGCGGGCCGTCAGGCAAACCAGGCGGTAAGCCCGGTTTTCATGAGCGTTCTTAAAACGTTTTGCATCATTGCGGCTATCTTCATGACGATCGGCGTCGCCCGCGTGGCGCTCGCCGGCGTTACGGCCCAGGTGCTCAACAGCAACGCCGAGCTTACCAACACGCTCGAAAAGGCGACCGATGAGAGCTCCGACCTGGAGGTCATGCATTCGGTCTATGGCGCCGACACGCGCATTCGCGACCTTGCGGGCGCTTATGGCATGGTGGAGCCCAGCGAGAGCGTTACACTTGACTTTTCGCAGGATGCAGCCGCGGGCGCCAACGCGACCGCGACCGCTCAGTAGCAAGACGGTAGCTGAGTATGACAAATGACTATCGCCGCGGTTCCGATGGGGGCCGCGGTTCTGGACGTCCCTCGTCGCGGGGACGTTCTGGTTATCAAGGAACGGGTCGGCAATCTTACAACGCCGGGCAGTCCCGTGGCAACGACCCGGCGTCGCGACTTCGCGGCTCGGGCGGCCCTCAAGTGCATAACACCAGGTCGCGCAAGAGTTCGTCGACCGAATGGCTCACAGGCACGCCTCTGCCTCGCCGCAAAGCCGTCATGGGCTTCATTGGGCTTGGCTTGGGCTTGGGCGTCTTTCGCCTTGTCGACTATCAAATTGTCGAAGCCGATAAACTGCGCGAGCGTGCCGATGCGCGCCGCCTGCTTGCGCAGACCCTCTATGCCAAACGCGGCACCATCTACGACCGCAACGGTAACGTGCTGGCGTCGTCGGTCGAATGTCGCAACATCGCCGTGAACCCGCAGCTTGTCGAGGATGTTGACAAGACGGTGTCGGCGCTGGTCAAGGCAACTGGAATCGATAAAAAGACCTGCCGTAAGCTCGTTGAGTCCGATGGAACCTGGGTGTATATCAAGCGCCAGGTGGACGAAGACGATGCTGCGGCGCTGGAGAAGAAGAACCTGCCCGGCGTGCTTTTTGAGCAGGCCATGAAGCGCGTATATCCATACGGCAATCTGGCATCGCAGGTGCTGGGTGTAGTGAATGTGGACAACGACGGCTTGACGGGTCTCGAAAAGCAATACAACAAGCTTCTGACCGGCACGAACGGTTCTCTCGTGCGCGAGCGCGCGAGGGACGGCAGCTATATCGCGGGCGGTGCCTATAAAAAGGTGGCTGCGGTCGACGGCGTTGATATCGTGACGACGCTCGACGTCAATATCCAGCGAGCGGCCGAGGATGCCCTGGCAGAGGCAGTTGAGAAGACTAAGGCCAAGAACGGCTCGGCGCTGGTCACCGATCCTACGACAGGCGAGATCTTGGCAGCCTGCTCGTATCCGACTTACGACCAGACCGATCTGGAAAACGCCAAGACCGAGGATATGAACTTGCGCCTGGTCACCGACGCCTACGAGCCCGGCTCGGTCTTTAAGACGCTCGTGGCGGGCGCCGGCTTCGACTTGGGTGTCGTGCGATCGAGTACGTCGTTTGAGGTGCCGGCGAGCATCAAGGTGGGCGACGATACCGTTACCGATGCCGACAAGCGCGACTATGGCATGACCATGGATGTGCGCGAGATGATACGCCGTTCGTCCAATGTGGGCTTTGTCCTGGTGGGGCGCAAGATCGGTGCCGACGACTTTGCCGCCTATGTGGACAAGTGGGGCATCGGTCACAGCTCCGGTGTCGATTTTCCGGGCGAGAGCCTGGGCATCGTCAAGGAGCGTGACCAGTATGACGGCGCCACGCTGGGCTCGATGAGCTTTGGACAGGCGCTGTCCGTCTCGCCGATTGAGATTGCACGTGCCGTGGGCGGCATCGCCAACGGCGGCGTGATGATGACCCCGCACTTCTATAAGTCCAGCAAAGGCGACGAGAAGGACTGGGGCGAAGGCGAACGCGCGATTTCTGAGGACGCCGCATCCCAGGTGACATCGTGCATGCAGACGGTCGTGTCCGAGGTAACGGGCGTAGGCGGCGCGGTTGACGGCTATGACGTGGCGGGTAAGACCGGTACGGCCGAACGTGCCGACGAGAACGGCGGCTACCTCAAGGAGAACTACATGTCGTCCTTTATGGGCTTTGCGCCGGCACAATCGCCCAAGGTACTGTGCTATATCACGCTCGACGGAACGCCGAGCGGTTCAGATGCCGCTGCGGTGG
>CABUTH010000180.1 GCA_902494465.1 uncultured Collinsella sp. | reverse complement strand
CTGCGCGGAACGATTAACTACGAGGTCGCCTGCGGCTTTGGCATGCGTCTCGACAAGGTCTACGTGTAGGAGCCGCTATGGGCGTCATGCACATCCCCGGCCATACCCATCAGGCACCACGTGAGGTCGCACTCGAGGAAATTGAGGCCGTTCTGGGCGATTGTCACCTTTGCCAGCTCTACCAGTCGCGTCACAATATCGTGTTTGGCGTGGGAAACCCCCGCGCTCGCGTGATGTTTATTGGTGAGGCGCCGGGCCGCAATGAGGATTTGCAGGGCGAGCCTTTTGTGGGGGCGGCAGGCGAGGACCTCAACGGCATTTTGTCGCTGGCGGGGCTCAAACGCGAAGACGTCTACATTGCCAACGTGCTTAAGTGCCGCCCGCCGGGAAACCGCAATCCGCGTCCCGAGGAAGTGCTGGCTTGCTCGCCGTTTTTGCGTGAGCAGATTCGAAGCATCTGGCCTGATATTATCGTGACGCTCGGCAACCCCGCGACGCACTTTGTGCTTAAGACCGAGATTGGCATTACTAAGCTGCGCGGCAGGTTCCACCAGATGGGGCATTTTGTAGTAATGCCCACTTTTCATCCGGCAGCAGCGCTGCGCAATCCGGCGTGGCAGGAGCTGCTGGAGGAAGACTTTAAGATGCTGGGCGATTATCTGGAGCGACATCCCGCACCAGAGGACGCCTCGGAATAATAAGGAGCATATATGTCCCTGGAGCGCCTGGGGGTAGGTACTTACAAAACGACTTGCGCTGCCGATACGGAGTACTTTGGCGAGCTAATTGCACCGTGCCTTGAGGACGGCGATGTGCTTATCCTGACCGGTGGCCTGGGAGTGGGCAAAACTCACTTTACCAAGGGCGTCTCGCGCGGGCTGGGCGATGGACATATGGTTACGAGTCCTACGTTTGCGCTCATGGCCGTTCACGATCAAGGTCGTATTCCGCTGTTTCACTTTGATCTATACCGCCTGGAGCATGCCTACGAGCTCGAGGATACGGGCATTTTCGATGTGCTGGGCTATGAGGGTGCTTGCCTGCTGGAATGGGGCGAACAATTCCAGGACGAGCTGACGGATGAGTATCTTTCGGTGACGCTCAAGCGTGATGAGGGCGACAGCGATGTGCGAACGATAACGCTCGAGGCGCACGGTGACCGCGCAATGGAGCTTTCCCATTTGATTGATAAGGCTGTACAAGATGAGCTTGCATAACGACAACGCGCTGGTGGTGGCGCTCGATACCTCGACCGACATGCTTGCCTGCGCGGCAAGCTGGATTGATGGGCAGACGGGCGAGACGAAGCTCGTGAGTGGCGACCACATGTGTCGCCGTCACGCCAACGTTGAGCTCGTGAATACCGTTGATGGCGTGCTGGCTCAAGCCGGTCTGGATCGCAGCGATGTTGGTTGCTACGTGGTCGGCCGCGGCCCGGGGTCATTTACGGGTGTGCGCATCGGCATCTCCACTGCCAAGGGCCTCGCGCGTGGTGCCAATGTTCCGCTGCTGGGCGTGTCGACGCTTGACGCTTGCGCTTGGACGGCGTGGAAGGCTGGCGTGCGCGGCAAGCTTGGTATCTTGGCCGATGCTATGCGCGGTGAGGTATATCCGGCGCTGTATATGCTGGTCGATGAGGGTCCCGAGCGTCAATTTGAGCGCGAGCACGTGGTCAAGGCCGCCGTGGCGCTCGATGAGTGGCGCCAAGCAGCGGACTGGGACCAGGTTCAGCTGACCGGTGACGGTCTTGTGCGCTATGGCAAGCTGCTGGGTGAGGACGAGACCGCCCGCTGCGTGGAGCGCGATCTGTGGTGGCCTTCGGGCGAGGGCTTGCTGCTCGCGCACGCTGCGGGTGACGGCGATCCGGCCCGCGTCCTGCCGATTTACACGCGCCTTTCGGATGCCGAGGAAAACGAGCGCAAGCGTCTTGGTCTTGCCGAGAGTGCGCACAGCGAAATTACGGGCGTTGCCGATGAGCTCGCCGGTCGTCATCTGCAGTTCCGTCCCATGGGCGCGGCGGATGCCGAGGGCGCGAGCGCGCTGGAGGCTGCCTGCTTTGAAGGTGCCGGACACGAGGCGTGGACGCCGGGCATGTTCCTGTCCGAACTAGGCGAGGACGTCGCTGCGCCGCGTAGTTGGTGGGTGGCACACGACGACGGCAAGCTGCTGGGCCTTGCCGGCGGTATGGTCGTGGACGGTGATGTGCAGATTCTGGATGTCGCCGTCGACCCGGCACATCGCCGTGAGGGCATTGCCCGCAAGCTGCTGTCGCACGTGAGCTATGATGCCCAGATGCTCGGCTGCATCACGGCTTCGCTCGAGGTCGAGGACGGCAATGAGGGCGCGATTGCGCTTTATAACGCTCTGGGCTTTACCGAGGCTGGCCGTCGCCGCGGCTACTATGGTGCCGGCAAGGACGCCGTCGTCATGACGGCTCCACTGCCCCTGGTGCTTCCGGTCGACAATGCTTCGCCTGAGCCGACGGCGGCAGAGCAGCGCGTATGGCCGCTGCCTGCGCCTGGGCGCTCCGAGGGGGAGCGTGCCGAAATTGAGCGCCGCCGCCTAGTGCTCGCTATCGAGAGCTCCTGCGACGAGACGGCCGTGGCGATTATCGATGCGGATGGCAATATGCTGGCCAACCAGGTGTCGACACAGATTGATTTTCACGCCCGCTTTGGCGGCGTGGTGCCCGAGATTGCCTCGCGCAAACACGTTGAGGTGATTGTGAGTGTCGTGGATGCGGCGCTCGAGGATGCCGCAGCATCGCTTGGTCTTGAGGGTGGAGCCATCGCGCCGAGCGAACTCGCCGCTGTTGGCGTGACACAGGGTCCGGGCCTGGTGGGTGCTCTGGTAGTGGGCGTCGCCTTCGCCAAGGGCTTTGCCTATGCCGCCGGCAAGCCGCTCGTGTGCGTCAACCATCTGGAGGGGCACCTGTTTGCCAACTTGCTGGCACAGCCCGACCTCAAGCCGCCGTTCATCTTCACGCTTGTCTCGGGCGGGCACACCATGCTCGTGCACGTGAAGGCATGGGGCGACTACGAGGTGCTTGGTGAGACACTCGACGATGCTGTGGGCGAGGCCTTCGACAAGGTAGCCAAGGCGTTGGGTCTGGGCTATCCCGGTGGCCCCATCATCTCCAAGCTGGCCGAGACGGGCAATTCCCGCGCAATCGATTTTCCTCGCGCGCTTAACAGCAGGGGAGATTATCGTTTCTCGCTTTCGGGTCTTAAAACCGCTGTGACGCTCTACATTGAACAGGAGACCAAGGCCGGGCGCACGATTCATCTGCCCGATCTGGCAGCTTCGTTTGAGGCAGCTGTCTTTGACGTGCAGTACAAGAAGGCCAAAAACGCATTGCACGCTACCGGATGCAAGGAATACTGCATCGGTGGCGGCGTCTCGGCCAACCCGCATCTGCGCGAGATGATGATCAAGAAGCTTGGGCGTCAGGGGATTCGCGTAACGGTGCCGCCCTTGTCTGCCTGTACCGATAACGCAGCCATGATCGCGGAGGTCGCTCGCCGTAAATTCGACCGAGGTGAAATCTCGCCGTTCGACGTCGACGCCGATCCAAACATGACGCTGTAGCTGGTACGGCGCGGTCCCCGGACGGAGGGGCCGGATATAAGGTTTCCTGCTCTACAGTCCTGCGCAAGACGAAGGCCACATTAAGTGGCCTTCTTTGCGTGCGGAACTCGCGATAAACCTTATATCCGGCCCCTCCGTCCGGGGACCTTTCTGTATCGATATAGCTTCTGGGCTGGTTTGGCGTCGACAACGTCCGGCAAGGTTAACAAACCAGCGTCGAATTTCCGGCGTTCTTTAGCTGAAAGAAAAAGTTGGTGTGCGGAGCTTTGCTCCGCACATTTGG
>CABUTH010000179.1 GCA_902494465.1 uncultured Collinsella sp. | reverse complement strand
GTCGTCCACGGCAGTCGTCACATAGGTCGCCGCAGCTTTCACCGTGTCCTGTGCGTTGCCCATGGCCACGCTCGTGCCCACGGCGGCAAACATCGACAGGTCGTTCTCGCCGTCGCCAAAGGCAATCGCCTCGCTCGCGTCGATACCAAGCCGCTCGAGCGTCGCCGCCACGCCCAGGTCCTTGCCGCCGTTAGCGGGAATAATGTCGCAGAACAGGTCGCACCAGCGCGTGGTGAGCGAATGCAACACGGCGTCGGTCACGATATGTTCGTCGGCCGGGTCCACAAAGGCGCAAAACTGGTAGACCGGTGCGTCAAAAGCGTGCTCAAACGGCTCCTCGTGGTAGACGATTCCCGCGTTGCTGCCGGCCGTCACCACGCGCTCGGACAGGCGGTTCACATACGAGTTCTCGCCCTGCATGCACAGCGAGTCGTAGCGCCCCTGCGCCACCTGGTCCACAATCACCGCGACGTCGTCCGAATCGATCGGGCAGCTGCGGTAAACCCCCTCGGCATCAAAGCAGTGCTGGCCCGAAAGCGTAATGTACGCATCCCATCCCAACTCGAACAGCCAATCCGGCATCTGGTAGGTCGGGCGACCCGTGGCAATTACGCACGCAATCCCCTGCTCGTGAAAGCTGTCGAGCACCTGCTGCGCCGACGCCGGAATCCGGTGGGTCTTAAAGCTCAGCAGCGTACCGTCGATATCGAAAAACGCGGCTTTGATCATCCTCGTCTACTCCTCGCCCTCGAGCTTTTCGCTCGCCTCGAGCCACGCCATCTCCAGCTCGTCCATGGCGGCGTGAGCCTCGTCGATCTTTGCCTGCTGCTCGCCGAGCGCCGTGTAGTTGGTGGGATCGACCTGGGCCATGGCGGCCTCGGCCTCCTCCACGCGGGCGCGCTGCGTCTCCATCTTGCGCTCGAGCGAGCTCACCTCGCGGCGGAGCTTCTGACGCTCGGCGTTGGAAAGGCCGTTGGGCTGACCGCTCGACTTGGGCTTGTCGGCCGCAGCTGCCGCGGCACCGGTGTCGAACGTGCCGGTCTTGGCGCTCGGTGCGCCCACGGGCTCGCCCTCGGCGGTAGCGTTGCACAGACGCAGGTACTGGTCGACGCCGCCGGGCATATGCGTCAGGTGGCCGTCAAGCAGCGCCCACTGCTGGTCGGTCACGCGCTCCATCAAGAAGCGGTCGTGCGTCACCAGAATCAACGTGCCCGGCCAGCCGTCGAGCAGGTCCTCGACAATCGCCAGCATGTCGGTATCCAGGTCGTTGCCGGGCTCGTCCAGGATGAGCACGTTGGGCTCGTCCAGGATTGTCAGCAGCAGCGACAGGCGACGGCGCTGACCGCCCGAAAGATCGCCGATACGACTCCAGAGCTGCTGCGTCGTAAAGCCCAGACGCTCGCAGAGCTTCTCGGGCGAAGTCTCCTTGCCGTCGATGACGTAGTACTTCTTATAGTTGCCGAGCACCTCGCGGATCGTGTCGCCCATGTAGGGCTTGAGCTCCTCGAGCTGCTGCGACAGCACGCCAAAGCGCACTGTCTGGCCAATCTTCACGCGGCCGCGCGTGGGTTCAATCTTGCCCTGGATCACGTCGAGCAGCGTCGACTTACCGGCGCCGTTCTCGCCCAAAAGGCCATAGCGGTCGCCCGCACCAATGAGCCAGGTCACATCGGTGAGCACCTGCTTGGGCGCGCCGTCGGTATCGGCATAGCCGGCATCCACGTCGACCACATCGATAACCTGCTTGCCCAAGCGGCTCACGGCCAAGCGCTTGAGCTCCAGCTCGTCACGCACGGGCGGCACGTCGGCGATCAGCTCGCGAGCGGCATCCACGCGAAACTTGGGCTTGGTGGAGCGCGCTTGGGCACCGCGGCTCAGCCATGCAAGCTCCTTGCGCGCCATGTTGCGACGGCGCTCCTCGGTAACGGCGGCCATGCGGTCGCGCTCCACGCGCTGCAGGATATATGCGGAGTAACCGCCCTCGAAGGGATCGACCTGGCCGTCGTGGACCTCCCACATGCTGGTGCAGACCTCGTCCAAGAACCAACGGTCGTGTGTGACCACGAGCATGGCGCCCTGACCGCGCTGCCAGCGGGCCTTTAAGTGACGCGCAAGCCAGTTGATGGTGCGCATGTCCAGGTGGTTGGTGGGCTCGTCGAGCATGAGCACGTCGTAGTCGCCGATCAGCAGGCGCGCGAGGTCCACGCGGCGGCGCTGGCCACCCGAAAGCTCGCCCACCTTGCCCTCCCAAGGCACATCGCTAATGAGGCCGGCCAGAATCTGGCGCGTACGCGGACTCGACGCCCACTCATACTCGGGCGTGTCACCCACAACGGCATGATGCACGGTATCAGTATCGGTCAGCTGGTCCTTTTGGCCGAGTAGACCGATCGTGGTGTCGCGGCGGTGCGTCACGCGGCCGTCGTCGGGCTCCAACGTGCCGGCGAGCACGCTCAGCAGCGTCGACTTGCCGTCGCCGTTTTTGCCGACAATACCAATGCGGTCGCCCTCGTCCACGCCGAGCGTCACGCTATCGAAAATATGCTTGGTGGGAAACTCTAGGCTGACGGAATCGCATCCCAAAAGAATCGCCATATGCCCTGCTCCTTCGTAGAAATTCAACGTTGTCCATGATAGCAGCGAGCCCCACCCCAAACCACCACGAAGGCGCCTGTCCCCTTTGTGGCGGTCGTTTCGGTCGCAGAGCAAAAAGGCGGGCCATCTCCCGCAAGAGATGACCCGCCTCTCCAATCAGTCCCGTGGCGACCGTGGCCACCGCGGGCCTCAAGCATGTCCCGGACTAGGAGAACATGCCGGTGAGGTAATCATTCAGCCGCTGATCCTTGGGCCGTTGGAAAATCTCGTCGGTCTCGTCGTACTCGACCATATCGCCCATGTAGAAGAACGCCGTACGGTTGGACACACGCGACGCCTGCTCCATGTTGTGCGTCACGATAACGATGGCGCGGTCGGCCACGATCGATGACATGAGATCCTCGATCGCCAGCGTCGAGATGGGGTCGAGCGCCGAGCAGGGCTCGTCAAACAGGATCACGTCGGGGTTGAGCGCCAGTGTGCGCGCAATGCACAGACGCTGCTGCTGGCCGCCCGAAAGCGCGTAGGCGCTCTTGTCGAGCTTGTCCTTGACCTCGTCCCAAAGCGCCGCGCCGCGCAAGCTTTCCTCGACCATGCGGTCGAGCTCGTCGCGGTCGGTGATGCCGTGGCGCTTAGGCGCAAACGTGATGTTGTCGCGAATGGACTTGCGGAACGGGTTGGGCTGCTGGAACACCATGCCAATGGAACGGCGCAACTCGTACGTATTCTCGGTCCTGGTGTTCACGTTGCGCCCGCGGTAGTTGATCTCGCCCTCCACGCGGCAGCCGCGAATCTCGCGATTCATGAGGTTGAGGCTGCGCAAGAAGGTCGACTTACCGCAGCCCGAAGGCCCGATGAGCGCTGTTATCTCACCCTTGTGGAAGTCGAGCGACGTATTGTGCAGCGCATGGTGGTCGCCATAGTACACGTTGACGTCCTTGGTGGAGAGCACGACCTCGTCGCTCACGGCCTTGCCGCTCACGCGCACGCGCTTCTCGCTTTCCCCCACGCTCGACAGGAAGTCCTGGGTCTCGGACGATGCCGCTTCGGTTGCGGGCGTTGCATTCATCTCGCTCATTCGGCCGTCATCCTCCTTGCCAGTTGCTTGCCCACGATACGGGCAACTACGTTAAACAGCAGCACGCAGATCATCAACAGTGCCGCGGTGCCCCAGACGATCTGCTGGGCCTCGGGACTGCCCTCGCCATAGATCTTGTAGATGTGCACGGCGAGCGACTCACCGGGGCGGAACACGTTCCAGGCGCAAGTGGGGCTCGACAGGTTAAAGCT
>CABUTH010000178.1 GCA_902494465.1 uncultured Collinsella sp. | reverse complement strand
TACGGCTCAATCGTATAGCCATGCAACGGAAAAGAGCCGCCCTTTCGGACGACTCAAACTGTAATGGGGCTATTTTGACTACTTGGGCAATCAGATCGGCATGTAGTCAAAATAGCCCCGCTCCAAAAAGACTGGTCTGACGCTGCACCACGAAAAGGACCTATCTACTACGTTTAGGCCGCAGGGATCGACCATAGCCGACTTTTTCGAAAATCGGTAAGCTTTCTACCTGCGGTTTTATTTTTACAAATTCCGGGATGGCCGAGGATGGCCAGTTAAACGTAGTAGATAGCCGTGTTTCGTGGCAAACGGTCCGATCCAAGACCCAAAGCGACCGGCCTCGGATGGGTTTTAGATACGGCCAAGGTCGTAGGATCGAGCGGCTGCTTCGCCAGCGCAGATAAGGTTGGTGGTGGCTTCCTGCGGATTAAGCGCTTGCTCCAGGTCCATGGGCTTGCGGCAGATCGGAAGCACCAAGTCGATGCCCAGCACACACACCGCATCCAGGTTGTCAGCGCGACCGCCCACGACAGCGACCACCGGTTTGCCATATCGCTTGGCGCGGCGAGCCACGCCCACCGGCGCCTTACCGGCGGCGGATTGCTCATCCATATTGCCCTCGCCTGTAATGACCAGGTCGACATCGTGCACGCGCTCGTCAAACCCCACGAGATCGAGCACCGTCTCCACACCCGAGCGTAGCTCCGCGCCGAGCGCCAGCAACGCCGCGCCCAAGCCACCGGCAGCGCCCGCGCCGGGCACGCCAAGCACCGAGCCAAATGTCCGTGCGTTCTCGGGTGTGCGCAACAACCCCTGGGCTCGCGCCTCGAAAATTGCCGCATCGAGCAGGCGACCGTAGCCGACCATCCAGCCGTCGTATCTGCGCAGCACCTCGACATCATCCGCCGGCAGGCCCTTCTGCCCGCCAAACACCGCCAGTGCGCCTCGACGCCCCACGAGCGGATTCTCGACATCCGAAAGCACAACGATACGAGCGCCATCCAAAGCCTGCAGAGCTGGCGCCAAATCAACGCTCGCCACCTGCTCAAGGCCGGCAAGACCGGGGGCGACATCGCATCCCTGATCATCGACCACACGCGCGCCCAGCGCCTGCAGCATGCCGGCGCCACCGTCGTTGGTGGCACTACCGCCCAGACCAATATAGATAGTCTTTGCGCCCATGCGAACCGCGCGAAGCATGAGCTCGCCCACGCCATAGGTTGTGGCCGCCAACGCCGCCGACTCCGTGCAAGATGAGTACCCGATGCCTGCGGATTCGGCCATCTCAATTACAGCCGACTCGTGCTCGCCGTCCACCAGCATCCGGGCAGACACGCGGTCGCCCAAGGGGCCTGCGACATCGCAGGTTGAGAGCTCGCCACCGCATGCGGCGATGGCATCGAGCGTTCCCTCGCCACCATCTGCCAGCGGCAATGCGTGCACCTCGGCATCGGACCAAACGCGGCGCACGCCTTCGGCAACCGCCGCCTCCGCCTGCGCGCTCGAAACGCTGCCCTTAAAGGAGTCGATCGCCAACAGCACACGGCGGGGTCGGCGGCACGCAGGACCAAAGTCAACCGCCGTGCCAGCATCCTCACCGGCACCTGCAAGCGCTGCGGCGTGAGCGGCGTGTGCTTCAAGATCGGCCCCACAACCGCAATCAGCGCCGCCCGCTCCGCGCAGACCGCCAAAATAGCTACTCAGCAGCTCGCGGCATTCATCCGCCAGGACCCCAGCCGTCACGTTAAACCGATGATTCAGGCGCGAGTCGGCATTCAAATCGTATAGAGATCCCAACGCGCCCGCCTTGGCGTCGCTCGCGCCATACACGCAGCGCCCCACGCGCGCGTTAACCATAAGGCCTGCGCACATGCAGCAGGGTTCCAACGTCACATAGACCGTACAGTCGGAAAGGCGCCAGCGACCGAGCGACCGAGCGGCAGCGCACAGGGCCGCGAACTCTGCATGAGACGAAGGATCCTGATCGAGCTCGCGACGATTATGCGCCCGCGCGACAATCTCGCCGTCGCGCACCACTACGGCTCCGATGGGCACCTCGCCCACCGCCGCGGCGGCTCGCGCCTCGGCCAGCGCCTCGCGCATGAACTTCTCGTCGATTTCGGTGATCGTCATCGTTCGCCTTCCCTGTTGCAAATTCAAAACGATGCTATCATTACGACTCACGGAGAGATGGCAGAGCGGTTGAATGCGGCGGTCTTGAAAACCGTTGAGCGCGAGAGCGTTCCGGGGGTTCGAATCCCCCTCTCTCCGCCACTTTTAGTGATGCACCGGCGTCATGGTCCGCTCAAACAGCGCATCGACCACGTCGGCTATCTCAGGTCGACGCTCGAGGTCGTGACCCGACTCCCACCATATCGTGAAAAGTCGAATAATACCGCCGGCGACAAACTCAGACGTCGTCTCGAGTGACACGGGGGCCAGGGCATCCTCGGCAAGCACGTTCATCACACGCTCGCGGATGGAGCGGGCAATGCGGTCGCAAATAACGTTGGTCAACATGCCCGACATGCTGCTTGCCAAAATGTTATCCATGAGCTGCTCGTGCGCCAGAATCAAATCCAAGGCATCGACCAAAATCGCGTGCCGAAGCGCGCGCACGTCTTCGGCAGATACCGCGCCGGCCTCATCGGGCTGTTTTTGCGGCAAGCCCGACATGAGCTCATCGATATAAAAGGCAAAGTAATCGTTCTTGTCGCGAAAGTGCTTGTAGAACGTCGTGCGGCGAATCATGGCGCGGTCGCACAGCATGGCAACCGTCAGGTCCTCAAAACGATGCTCCTCGAGAAGCTCGGTGAAGGCATCGAACAGGGCGCGGTAGGTTTTCTTAATGCGAAGGTCCACTGGTATCGCCATCCTCAGGCCAAAGACAACACTCGTCAATCTGTCGCATATCTTACACCTGTACCTCGCGCGCTTTGCCCCGGTGCCGACCCCGCCGAAAACATAACGCTTACCGGAAAGTTCGGCACGGTAAAACGTTGCGGGTATACTAGTAGCGTTATACCAACGGCAGCTGGCGCATGCCGCCGCGGCCATTCGAAACGGAGACATCATGATTACCGTCATCATCGGCATCGTTGTTGTCATTGTGATTGTCTGCGCCATCGCCGGCATCTACAACAACATGGTCACCAAGCGTAACCGCATCGATAACGCCTGGCAGAACATCGATACGCAGCTGCAGCGCCGCAACGACCTGATCCCCAACCTGGTCGAGACCGTCAAGGGCTACGCCAAGCACGAGCAGGAGACGCTCTCCGCCGTGATCAGCGCGCGTAACACCGCCGTCAAGGCCACCACGCCCGAGGCCAAGATGGAAGCCGACAACGTGCTGACCGGCGCGCTGCGTCAGCTCTTCGCCGTAGCCGAGGCCTATCCCGATCTTAAGGCAAGCACCAACTTTACGCAGCTGCAGGCATCGCTCGAGGATACCGAGAACAAGATTAGCTATGCACGCCAGAGCTACAACGATTGCGTGCTCAGCTACAACAACGCCATTCAGACGTTCCCGGCTGTCATCTTTGCCGGCATCTTCCAGTTTAAGGAGCGCCAGGGCTTCGAGGCCGCCGAAGCAGCCCGCCAGGCCCCGACCGTCAAGTTCTAGTAGTTTGACAGCGCATCCTTAATCGGCCAAATGCATAAACCACCCCGTCGAATGTATACTTCGACGGGGCGGTTTCCTTTTTCGCGAAGGTCCCCCTCTAAGCGCCGTGCATTTTCAGGAGTATTCAACATAACCAAGAGCTTCGGGCGCCACGATAAATGCCAAAGACCGCGAATATCCCTGCAAATCAAACGCTGCCAGCCCATAACCCCGCCCATCATTCGTAGAAAACATCGAGAAATCCCGATTTTTTGCCCGAGGTCGGTATGCAGGGGCCTTCGATTGCAGAATACTCGCAAAAATGCACGTCGCCGCCACCCCCACATGGCGCGAACCAAAACAAAAGCGCGGCCTTCCTTTCCGGCGCGTCCTCGGACATGAAAGAACCTCCGCCGCACGAAGTG
>CABUTH010000177.1 GCA_902494465.1 uncultured Collinsella sp. | reverse complement strand
GTCCACGGCGAGGTGACCTTCGATGCCAAGGAGCTCGACGACTTTGTCATCTTCCGCTCTGACGGCACGCCCACGTATAACTTTGCGACCGTCGTCGACGACGCCATGATGAAGATCACCCATGTCATCCGTGGCGACGACCACCTGTCCAACACCCCGCGTCAGGTCATGGTGTACGAGGCCCTCGGCGCTCCCGTGCCTACGTTCGCCCACATCTCCATGATCCTGGGCGCCGACGGCAAGAAGCTCTCCAAGCGCCACGGCGCCACCTCGGTGGAGGAGTACCGCGACGCCGGCTACCTGTCCGACGCCTTTGTCAACTACCTGGCGTTGCTCGGCTGGTCGCTCGACGGCGAGACTACGATCATTCCGCGTGATGTCCTGGCCAGCAAGTTTTCGCTCGACCGCATCTCCAAGAACCCGGCGACCTTCGACCCCAAGAAGCTCGACTGGGTCAATGCCGAGTACATCAACGGCATGTCCGACGCCCAGTTTGCCGACGAGATCATGGTCCCCGAGCTGCACGAGGCGGGCCTCATCGAGGGCAACGTCGAGTACGGCGAGGACTGGATCGACGCGCTTGCCGCTATCGTCAAGCCGCGCACTAAGATGCCGACCGACGCCGTGACCGTCGCCGCTCCCATCTTTGCCACGGCCGAGACGCTCGAGTATGACGAGAAGTCCGTTAACAAGGGCCTAGCCAAGGAAGGCATGGGTGCCATCCTGGACGCCGCCAAGGCCGCGCTCGAGGGTGTCACCGAGTGGACCGCCGCGAACATCGACGCCGCGCTTGAGCCGCTGCCCGAGCAGATGGACCTTAAGAAGCGCGTGGTGTTCCAGGCCGTGCGCGTCGCCGTCTGCGGCAACATGGTGAGCCCTCCACTGGGCGAGACCATGGCGCTCGTCGGCCGCGACGACTGCCTGGCGCGCATCGACCGCGCCCGCACGATGGCGCTGTAGCAGCCGTGTAAACGCATGTATCCGAGCCCCGTTCACCCGAGCGGGGCTCTTGTTTCTGTAGACGTATGGGATAGGAGGTGCTGGAGCCGTGGCCGAGCAACTGTCGCTGTTTGGTTCGCCGGAACCGGAGGAGGTTCCGGCGAAGCCAGTGTCTGCCGCTGCCTCGGCTCAGCCTAAGCCTGCACCTGAGCCCATCGCCGCCTATGCGAGCGTGGTTCTCGACATCCCGACGCGTGCGCTGTCCGAGCCGTTTGCCTATGGCATTCCTCAACCCCTTGCTAGCGACGCGCAGATCGGATCCACGGTCCTAGTCCATTTTGGCAACCGTGCTGCCGCAGGCTACATCGTCGACATTGCGCCCGAGCTGGGCGATCTGCAGGGCAACAGCGCGCTCGACCCCGCGCGCATTAAAGCCGTCGAAGCCATCCTCAGCAAACCGCTCTTTACCGCCGAGGCTGCCCGTATCGCGCGCTGGATGAGCCGCAAGTATGTCGCGACGCTTTCCGAGTGCCTGCGCCTGTTTTTGCCCCCGGGTGGAAGCCCGCGCGTGGTCAAGGGTGACGACGGCGTGTGGACGGTTGAACGTCCCGCCGTCAAGCCTATCCAAAACCGCTGGGTCATGCTCACGCCCGAGGGCTTTGACTATACGCCGCCCAAGACCGCGGTCCGCCAGCGCCAGCTCATCGAGGCACTGCGGTGCGGCCCGGTCACGACGCGTGACCTCAACCTGCTCTATAACAGCATGTCGGCTACCATCAAGGCGCTCGAAAAACGCGGCGTCGTGGTGGTGGAGGAGCGCCGTGCGTGGCGTGGCTGCAATGAACAGACCACGCTGTCCTCGGCAAGCGGCAAGGCACCGGTCGCACTCACCAACGGTCAGCAGCAGGCGCTCGCGCAGATTGAGCGCGCCCGTCTGGACGCTCATGGCGACGTGGTGCTGGTCGACGGCGTCACCGGCTCCGGCAAAACCGAGGTTTATCTCTCCGCCATCGAGCGCGTGCTCGCGGCCGGTCGCTCGGCGTGCGTGCTGGTGCCCGAGATCTCGCTGACGGCTCAGACCGTCGGCCGCTTCCGTTCGCGCTTTGGCGAGACGGTCGCCGTGTTCCATTCGCGCCTTTCGGCCGGCGAGCGCCTGGACCAGTGGGATATGGTCGCCAGCGGTGCCGCCCGCGTGGTCGTCGGTGCCCGCTCGGCGCTCTTTTGCCCGCTCAGTGACTTGGGCCTCATCATCATCGACGAGGAGCACGAGACCAGCTACAAGCAGGGCTCCAGCCCGCGTTACCACGCGCGCGAGGTGGCGGCCGAGATGGCGCGGCGCTATCGCTGCCCGCTCGTGTTGGGCTCCGCCACGCCTTCTGCCGAGGCTCTCGACCGCTGCCGCCGTGGCACGTATAACGGTGCTGCCTGGACGCGCGTCGAGATGCCCGAGCGCCCGGGGCACGCGGTTCTGCCCACGGTTCGCATTGCCGACCTGCGTCGCGAGTTCTCGCACGGCAGCCGCTCCATGTTCTCAAGACCCTTGATGGAGGGTTTGGAGCGTGTGGTCGAGCGCCGCGAGAAGGCCGTGCTGCTGCATAACCGCCGTGGCTTTGCGCCGTTCCTGATGTGCCGCGAGTGCGGCTGCGTGCCCACCTGCAACCACTGCTCCACCGCGCTCACGTACCACGAGCGCACGCATACGCTGCAGTGCCACACCTGCGGTTCGTCCTGGCGCGCGCAGCCGTATCCCGCGCCCACGAGCCGCTGCCCCAAATGCGGCAGCCGCTACCTGGCAAAAATGGGCCTGGGCACGCAGCAGATCGAGGACGCACTGCACCAGATGTTGCCCGAGGACGTCGCCATCATTCGCATGGATGCCGATTCCACGCGCGGGAAGGACGCGCACAAAAAGCTGCTCGAGCAGTTCGATGCCGCCGATTGCGCGGTGCTGCTGGGCACCCAAATGATCGCAAAGGGCCTCGACTTTCCCGAGGTCACGCTCGTGGGCGTGGTCAATGCCGACTTTGCGTTAAAGCTGCCTGATTTCCGTGCAGGGGAGCGCGCCTACGATCTGCTGGAGCAGGTGGCGGGCCGTGCCGGTCGCGGCGATCGCCCCGGCGAGGTGATCATCCAGACCTACCTTCCCGAGGACCCGGTCATTCGCGCCGTTGCCGAGCATGACCGGTCGATCTTTACCGATTACGACCTGGACCAGCGCCGCGACGCGCTGTACCCGCCGTTTGTTCGCCTGGTCAACATATTGGTGTGGTCAGCGAACCGAGACGACGCGCAGGACTACGTCGGGCGTATCGCAAAGCTTCTTAAGCGCCGCTGGCATGCCGCCGCGCCCGACTTTTTGCGGGCGGGGAGTTCCGTGCCGCAGGTTCTGGGCCCGGCTTCGTGTGTAATCGAGAGAGTCAAGGACCGTTATCGCTTCCATCTGCTTGTGAAGTCGCCCGTGGGGTACCATGTCTCTGATGATATCGACGCCTGCCTCAAAGAGGTGGGCTCTGTGCGCGGCGTGAGCGTGAGCGTTGATGTCGACGCCTATGATTTGATGTAACAACCCGAAAGGATGGCCATGGAAGCCAACGGAATCGTACTGTCGCCCGACCCTCGTCTGCGCCAGGAGTGCGCCGTCATCGAGGAGATCACCCCGGCGATCGAGGCGCTTGCCGAGAAGATGAAGAAGATGATGTTCGAGAACGGCGGCTGCGGCTTGGCTGCCCCGCAAATTGGCGAGCTCATCCAGCTCGTCACCATCGACTGTGACTACAGCGACAAGAACGACTACGATCCGTACGTGCTCATTAACCCCGTCATTGTTGAGCAGAGCGACCATCTGGTGCCGTTTAGCGAGGGCTGCCTTTCCATCCCCGGCATTAGCTGCGAGATCGAGCGTCCCGACCATGTTGTCGTCGAGGCGTACGACCTGGATGCCAACCTGATTCGCTACGAGGCCACGGGCGACCTGTTCTGCGTGTGTCTGCAGCACGAGATCGATCACCTGCATGGCAACACCATGTTTGAGCGACTGAAGCCGATGCAGAGGATCAAGGCCGTCAAGGAGTACCAGGACGCCCTGGCCCGCGGCGCTC
>CABUTH010000176.1 GCA_902494465.1 uncultured Collinsella sp. | reverse complement strand
TCTTTAATTAGCAGCGTTTCGCCGGGATCGATAGGCTGTCCAAGTGCCAGGGAAAGATTTGAGATAATCCGTCGAGGATCGCGCGTACCTTCGAAAAACTGAGCGTACTCGCTCTGTACCCCAGGTGACGGCTCCTCGAGCGTCAGATACACAAAATTGAGGTACGAGGTTCGGCCGAACTCCTTAAGCGCCCACGTCTTTCCAACCTGGCGCGCCCCCTTAAGGATAAGCGGCTTACGATATTCTGACGCTTTCCAAGCGTTAAGCTTGGCAATGATATCTCGCTGCATGGCCGAACCTCCCGCAAAAAAAACTTCCGTAAACGTGATATTTCCCACATTTTACCCTAGGTAAAACGTGACATTTATCACATTTACGGAAGTTTTAAGCTCATTTCGCCACACTTTCATCACATTCAAAAGGCGGAGGCGCATTTTGCGCCGCCGTCACCATCTTTCCTATCAGCCTACCTGACCCGAACGGCCGAGTCGTCACGGAACCGAGGGGCCGGGCGCAGGGCCTTGCCTCTCAATGAGTTCCGCACGAACAGGAGGCGCCAGTGGCGCCTCCGTCGTGAGTCAGGACTGTTCGAAATTGAGAGGCAAGGCCCTGCGCCCGGCCCCTCGGTTCCCGCTTACGAGAGCGACGTTCTCAGCAACTCGTTGAAGAGCTTCGGGTTGCCCTTGCCGCGGCTCGCTTTCATGCACTGGCCCACCAAAAAGCCGATGACCTTCTGGTTGCCGTCACGATACTGCTGCGCCTGATCGGCACAGTTAGCCAGCACCTCGTCCACGATCGGCTGCAGCGCGCCGGCATCGCTCACCTGACGCATACCGCGCTCGTCGACAATCTTGTTGGGGTCGTCGCCGGTCTGGGCCATGGCCTCAAAGACCTCGTGCGCCTGGTTGGAGCTGATAGCATCGGTCGCCAGCAGCTTGGCAAGAGCTGCCACCTGAGCCGGCGCAATGCCGGACTCGGCGAGCGACACGCCCGCACCCTTAAGGTAGGCGATCATCTCGTTCACCAGCAGGTTTGCGACCGTCTGGGCCTCCTTGCCAGCCATACCGGCAGCGGCGGCCTCAAAGAACTCGGCGAACTCCGGGTCGCCGGCAATCTGCTCGGCATCGGCCGCCTTAATACCAAAGTCGGCCTCAAAACGGGCGCGCTTGGCATCGGGCAGCTCTGGGATCTCGCCTCGACAGCGGTCGATGAACTCGTCGTCCAGATCGAACGGCGCCAGATCGGGATCGGGGAACAGACGATAGTCGTCAGCCGTCTCCTTCACACGCATGACCACGGTGCGCTTGCGGCTGGGCTCCCAGTGGCGGGTCTCCTGATAGATGATTCCGCCCTCCTCGAGCACCTCGGCCTGACGGCAGATCTCGTAGGCAAGACCATCGTGCAGGCTCTTAAACGAGTTGAGGTTCTTGAGCTCGGTCTTGGTGCCCAGCTTGGTCTCGCCGCGGCGACGCAGCGACACGTTGCCGTCGCAGCGCATGGAACCCTTCTCCATGGAGCAGTCGGAAATGCCCAGCGTCACAAAGATGCGACGGAGCTTCTCCATAAACAGGCGAGCCTCCTCAGGCGTGCGCAGGTCGGGCTCGGTGACGAGCTCAATCAAAGGCGTGCCGCAGCGGTTGTAATCGACGAGCGACTCGGCCGCGGCGGTAATGCGGCCCTCGGCGCCACCCACGTGGACCATCTTGGCGGCGTCCTCCTCCATGTGGATGCGCAGGATGCGAATAGGCACCGTGTAGGAACCGTCCTCGCGACGCTCGGGCATCTGCAGGTTGGACGCGTCGTAGCTGGCCAGGTGACCGGCGCGCTGGTTACCCTCGCGCATGGTCGACGTCATGGACGTGGACAGGCCCTCGGCGTTGGCCGAGGCGCTCGCCAGGCTCTGGGCCTCGGCCTCGCCAAACGCGCAGTCGGGGCGCTCGGCGGCACCGCGACCGGTCACGTCCAGGTCCAGGTGGCCGTACATGGCAAAGGCGACCGGACCCTGCGTGGTCTGGAAGTTCTTGGCCATGTCGGGATAGAAGTAGTGCTTGCGGTAGAACATCGAGTGACGCTGGATCTCGCAGTTGGTGGCCAGACCCGCCTTGACGATGCTCTCGATGGCGCGCTTGTTGGGCACCGGCAGGGCGCCGGGCAGGCCCAGGCACACCGGGCACACGTTGGCGTTGGGCTCATCATCGTGGCTGAGTTTGCAGTTGCAGAACATCTTGGTGTCGAGTGCGGTGAGCTCGGTATGGATCTCCAGGCCGATCACGGCCTCCCAATCCTGCAGGACCTCGGAAAGCTCCTTCATTACAGCTCGCCTCCCTTCCCGGCAAAATCGGGCGCGACGGAAAGCGCGGGCGCCCCCGTGGCGGCATCGGCAAAGCCGCGCTCCAGGGCGCGGGCAAACGTGAGCAGCTGACGGTCCTTAAAGGCCGGACCCACCAGCTGGGCAGAAACGGGCAGCTTGCTGTCCTCGCCCAGACCCAGCGGCACCGAGATACCACCGTTGCCGCAAATGTTGAGCGAGATGGTGTACAGGTCGGAGAGGTACATCTGCGTGGGGTCGCTGATCTCGCCAAACTTAAAGGCCGTGCGCGGCGAGGCGGGCATAAGGATGGTGTCCACCTTGGCATACGCGGCATCGTAGTCCTGCGTGATGAGCGTGCGAGCCTTTTGCGCAGCGTAGTAGTACTTGTCGTACACGCCCGAGCTCAGCAGGTAGGCGCCGAGCATCTGACGGCGCTTGGCCTCGGCGCCAAAGCCGTGGGCACGCGAGAGCGAGCTCTGGTCGGACAGGTTGGCGCAGCCCTCCTCCTGATAGCCGTAGCGAATGCCATCGAAGCGGGCCAAGTTGGAGAACGCCTCGGCCGGGCCGATGACGTAGTAGGCGGCGATGGCGGCATCCAGGTGCGGCAGGTCGACCTCCACGAGCTCGGCGCCCTGGTTCTGCAGCTCCTGGGCGGCGCGCTGAACAGCGGTCTTGACCTCGGGCGTCAGGCCCTCGGCCTCCATAAACGCGGGGATGATGCCCACGCGCTTGCCCTCGATGCTGTCGTTGAGATGCTCGGTAAAGTCGACGGCGCAATCCTGGCTGGTGCAGTCGTACGGATCGTGACCCGCGCCGGTAAGCGCGTTCATGGCCAGCGCAACATCCTCGACCGTGCGGCCAAAGGGCCCCACCTGGTCGAGCGACGAGCCAAAGGCGACCACGCCGTAACGGCTCACGGCACCATACGTGGGCTTAAAGCCCACCACGCCGCACAGCGACGCCGGCTGGCGGATGGAGCCGCCGGTGTCCGAGCCCAGCGAGAGCGCGACCTCGCCCGCGGCGACGGCGGCAGCAGAGCCGCCCGAGGAGCCGCCAGGCACGCGCTCGGTATCCCAGGGGTTGTTGGTGCGGTGGAACGCCGAGCTCTCGGTGGAGCTGCCAAAGGCAAACTCGTCCATGTTGGCCTTGCCCATGGGCAGGCAGCCGGCGTCGAGCATGCGCTGGACGCAGGTGGCGGTATAGACGCTCTGGTAGTCCTCGAGCATGCGGGAAGCACAGGTGGTGCGCGTGCCCACGAGGTTCATGTTGTCCTTGATGGCCAGCGGCACGCCCGCGAGCGGGGGCAGCGGCTTGCCTGCGACACGGTCGGCATCCACGCGCGCGGCGGCCTCGAGCGCAAGCTCGGGCGCCACCTGCAGGAATGCCTGGACCCCGCCCTCGCGCGCCTCGATGGCGGCAAGGGAGGCCTGAGCCACCTCGGTAGCGGTAAAGTCGCCGGCGGCAACGCCCGCGGCGATCTGGGCGGCGGTAAGGGAATCGAAGCTTAGCGCCATTACTCGCTCTCCCCCTCTCCCAAAATGGACGGCACGCGGAAGTAACGCTCGCGCGCGCTGCCGGCGTTTTCGAGCGCTACGTCGAGCGGCAGGTCGCGCTCGGGCTCGCGCAGGTCATCGCCCATCACGTTGGACAGGCTTCCGATGGGATGGAACGTGGGCTCCACGTCGGGCAAGTCATATTGCAAGACGGGCTCGAGCATCTGGACGGCGTCATTCATGTAGGAC
>CABUTH010000175.1 GCA_902494465.1 uncultured Collinsella sp. | reverse complement strand
TAGAACAGCATGACGGCGGCGCCTTCGGCCATGTGCGGGTCGGTATCGGGGAAGAACACCATGGCAAACGCGCCGATGGTCGCGACTGCCATAAGGAAACTCTCGTCGAACGCCTTGCCGCGGCGGATGTTATTGAATGCCTTTTGTAGTACGTCGTATCCGGCAATCAAAAACGGCACGAGGAACAGCGCAAAGCTGGCGTAGATGTCGCCCGGGGTGCCGAATGTGGCGACGAGGGTGCCGAGCTCCTCGAGGGCGTACACCACCGCAAAAATGCCCAGCGCTACCAGGATGCGGTTGCGCTTATGCTCGAGTGACTCTTTTTTCTTGCGCTTCTTCTTTTTCTTCTTGGGGTCGGCGGTGGCCATGACTCGTATCCTCCCATTTGAATGAATGAACACTCGCTCATATAATTTCGCGAGCAAAGGCCGCGGCAAGCGCGGCCTTGCAGGTTGGCGTAAACCTGGGCTAGAGAATAATCTCGCAGTCCGGCTCGGCGTCGGCCGCAAACTCAACAACGCGGTTGAGCACCTCGTCGAACTCAGCATCATCGGCCTCGAGCGTCAGCTTCTGGGTCATAAAGTTGACGGACACGGATTTAACGCCCTCGAGCTTGGCCAGCTCGTCCTGAAGCTCACGCGCGCAGTTGGCGCAGTCGATCTCGTCGAGTTTAAACTGCTTTTTCATGGTGGGTTCCTTTCTCTGTTTTTGCGGCTTGGGTGCAGGCCGCGCTGGTACCGTGGTTGGTCGCTATTCGCAGATGTGGCTCATGCCTTGGTTGAGCATGGTGTAGACGTGGTCGTCGGCGAGCGAGTAGAGAATGTTGCGGCCGTCGCGTCGGAATTTAACTAGGTGCGACTGCTTGAGTGTGCGCAGCTGGTGCGATACTGCCGACTGCGAGGTTTCGGTCGCTTCGGCGATGTCTGCCACGCAGAGCTCGCGGCCCATGAGGGCATAGAGAATCTTGATACGCGTGGTGTCGCTGAAGACCTTGAACAGGTCGGCGAGGTCGTAGAGAAGCTCCTCGTCGGGAAGGTCCTCGGGCGAGCAGGTGGTGGGGATCACGGGCTCGGTGGCCTCGGTGTCGGGTTTCGTTTCATCAACGCGGATGCTCATTGCAATATCCTTTCATATGAACATGCGCTCATATAACTTACTTCCGATTATATGAGCGCATGTTCATATGTCAATGACGTTCAGGTAATTCGTCGCACAAAATGATGGGGAATAGTGGACGAGATTCCGGACTGAGCGGTTTTGATAGCCGATGCCGGGGTGGGTGCCCCCGCGCCGTGCAAAAATTGGAGTATTCTGCAACTATAGGGGGTCCGTTAATCTATTCCAGGCCAAATAAAGCCGCTCAAGAGTTATCCAAGGGCGGTAAACAGACAAGGTCTTCCTCAAATGTTGCCTAACGTTCTCGTTCGATAGCGTTTTTGTTTCTCATTTGGATTAACTTGTGGGTGCTGGAGGGCCGACCCTGCTGAATACTCGCAATTTTGCACATCGCTAGGGTACCCACCTTGTTAGCCGGTCTAGCTTCCGGCCCCGAAGATTCTGCCCTCGGGCGCGAGGCTGCTTATTTGGGCAAATGATGGGCTGTCGGATTCGACAGTCTGCATGTCATCGATTGCCGGAACTTCATTTATTGTCGGGTCATCCAGCGTGATGCCTTCGAGTGTTGCTTTTTCGAGGTCGATTCGTTGACGATCTTCGGAATCCTGGCGAAGCTGCTTCTGAATTCGCTTTTTCTCTTCTATAAACCTTCTGAGCACAAACTGTCTCAGGTCCTCCTGCATGATTTGAAAGTCTTTTGGCAGACGCGAGGGGCGTATGCCCTCTTTCCGTTGGATCGCCTCCATGACCCTAACGAAAGCGCTGGCATGCATAAAGGAATAACGACTGACGGTGATGATTCCGTATCCCATGGACGCAAGCGCATTCTTGCGCTCCTCATCGATGGCGCGGTCTTCTTCCGCGTCATGATAAAACCCGTTGTATTCAATGTCTGTGCGAGATTTCTTTAGATACGCATCCATAAAGAACTTTTTGCGTCTCGTGAGATTCTTTGCGGCAGCGGTGACCTGCACCTCGTAATCGGTCTCAATTCCCTTAATACCAAGTCCTCCTTCGCTTTTGGGCAGCGTCAGCATCATGACAAAGGCCGTTTCCATAGGAGACCGGCATCCGTCGCGCACACATTGGATCGCCTTTCGGGCAAGGGCCAGACCGTCGCATCTGGTAATGGAATTAAAGAACTGTTTCAACCTCTCGGTCGAGGTGAGCGCGAAACGCTCGTTATAAGAGGTGGAAGAGCCGGTTCCAAGGGAGTAGACGCCGCACAATTCAAAGTAGTACTCCACCAGTTCGCGAAAAGGGAGATAGGTGGCGGCCTGAAGTGCGCAAAGCTCAACGCCAACAATGAAGATGCCATCTTTGAGCTCTATAAAGCGTGAGTTCGAGAATCGTTTTGACGAAACGTGGCATTGACAGTTCATTGCGTAGCGCGCATTCCTGCGATCAAACACCATCACCTCGATGGAATCATTTGCGTCGAGGGAAACATCGTGTTTGGTGAGCCATTCTGCGGCTGCGTCAAGGAGCGTTCCGGTGGGACATGATCCGTAAATCGCGGCAGGGTTACAGGGCTCGGTGTCTTTCGCAGACGCCGAATGCGCGGCCTGGTAGACCGCTTTTGCAGTGGTATGTGACAATACGATACTCATGGTATATATCGTGTCAGCTAATGCCGTGTTGATGGCGCTGAGTGGGAAAGTCGTTTTAGGGGCCTAACCAAATGCTGTCCAAAAGCTTGACGCAATTATGGGTTGGTATGTCCTAAATAAAAGTTTTCGCAGCTTAGCTATGGCATATAAATACTCAATTGCTGCACATTTGATACCGATGCATCACCATCCGAGAACGAATTTCGTGTCGGGAATTGGTTGAAATCGTTCAAAATGGGGGGTTCAGAATTTGTGATGGCAGATCTATCTGTGGAACGTAGGGCGGCCCCGCTGCGGTGTTTCCCGCTGCGAGGCCGCTCGTGAACAAGCAGCGTTTGTCGCAGGCGTTGCTATTTCGCGAATAGGTTCTTGAGGTTGAACTCGGCCTGCACCGTGCGGAGCATGAGGTCGGTGTCGTCCAGACCCAGATGCTGCTCGTTGGCGTCGGGCGCGAGGGTGCCGCGACGGCGTGCCCAGTTCTCGAGCGCGGCGGGGGCGGACTCGCGGGGGAGCGAGCGCACGTCGGCGTCCAGGCTGCGGCAGATCTGGCGCGAGTCGATGACGATGATCTTACCCGCGCGGCGTGCCTCGGCGTAACCGTCCAGGTGAATCTTGAACCAGCTGTCCTCAAAGGCGGCGTTGTGCGCCATGTACGGGTACTTCTTCATAAGCTTGAGCAGCTGCTTTTGCAGCTCCTTGTTCTCGCGGAAGGGCGTTTTGCCGTCGATGTCGTCCCAGGTAATGTGGTGGATATTCGACAGCGGCACATCTTCGCCGCGGTAGATGTCGGGCAGGCCGCAGTAGTGCGCCTCGGCGTCGTGCGGGATGGCGTCGCTGGTGAGTTCCATGATCTCCCAGCCGACGTTGATGATATAACCGCGCTCGGGTGCACGGCCGGTGGTCTCGATGTCGATACCGAGCACGGTGCCCTGGATGGGCTTGCGGGCGTAGGCCACGCCGAGCGCGTCGCGGTCGCCGCGGATTTCGCGCATGACCGACGCGGCGGTGCGCTTTTGCATCTTGCCGATGGCGGCGCAGGTGTCAGCATCGGACAGGCCTCGCGAAAGCGTCGCGGGCGTCACGTTGCGCAGGCGTGCCTCGCCAATCTGGTCGCACAGGTCGCGGTTGCGGTCAGCCAGGTCGCGCACGGTGGCAAAGTCGAAGCCGGGGTCGTCCTCGGCAGTAAAATACTCGGTCTCGAGCACCTTGAGGGCCTCTTCGCCCTTCTGGCGTTCGGACTCCATGGCGCCGTGGTCGCCATAGATAAACATGGGAATAAACGGCTGGCGCTCGTATTCAAGTGCTTGCGAAACGTTCATAGGCTGCTCCTTGGACGGGCCGCGTCGCGCGGCGCGGGGTTACTGAGTTATGGCGAGATGATAGTTTACCATGGGCAACTATTGGCACCACGCCTAGGTCGT
>CABUTH010000174.1 GCA_902494465.1 uncultured Collinsella sp. | reverse complement strand
GTATACGCATAGGCATCTTGAAGTGCTGAGAACTCAACAGGATCGGTGTTGTACGCACCTTGGAAGGCCTCCTGCGCAATACGGCCCAGCTCGGTGAGCTGGCCGTTCTCGTACATGGCATTGCTCGTGTTGGAAATCTCGCTGCCGCGATCAATCGCATCCTTGAGCATGCTGTATTTTTCGGGGTTGTAGTTGTAGGCCTGCTTCATAAACGGAATGAGCGACCAACGACGGTCGAACTGGTAATAGCCCAGCGCGTTGTAGCCGTCACCATACGAAAAGCCCTGGTTATAGTTGCCGTGGCTCTCGTATTTGGTGAAGTACTTCATCTCGGCGGTCACGTTGACAAACGAAACGCCCTGGACCGACCTCAGCACGCCCGAGAAGGACTGCTGGGTGTAAAGACCTTTGTCGATATCGGTAGCATCCGAGGCAACGCCCGACGTGGGCTCCTCGGCGGCGGCGGGCGCGGGTGCGGTAACGGCGCCAAACGAAAGAGCCAGCGTCAGGCCCGCGACAATCGCAGAATGCTTGGGCTGCATAAGATCCTCCCTGCATTGGTGTAGTTAAAGTTCAGTTTGCAAAGATAAAAATAAGTATTGCAGCTCGCCTGTTGTTACACAACAACCCCTCGGTAAACGGCAACAACCCTCCGCGAAATCATAAGGAATTGCGGTCAACCTACAGCTTGATGTCGAAGTTGATCTCGGGGACGGCGGCCAGGTCGGCCAACGTCACGCCGTCGACGTACTTTTCGATCACATCGTCCAGGCCGCGCCAGAACTTAACGGTGGAGCACAGATCACTGCGGGTGCAGCTGTTGTCGATGCCATCGCACGCCACCGGAGCCGTGCTGCCCTCGACGGCACGCAGGATGTCGCCGGCACGCACTTCGGCCGGGTCCTTGGCCATCATGTACCCACCGCCCTTGCCGCGCACGCTCTTGAGCAGGCCCGCCTTCATAAGCGGACGAACCAGCTGTTCCAAGTACTTTTGTGAGATATGCTCGCGGTCGGCGACCTCGCGCAGGGCAATCTTGCCTTCGGCGTCGCCCAACGCCGCGATATAGATCATCAGTCGGAGGGCATAGCGGCCCTTGGAAGAAATGAGCATACCTACCCTTCCATCGTTCCCGGGACAACATAACCAAGAGTATTTGTCCCAAATCTTACGTACGCGGGACAGCAATCCTGGTAATTTTGTCCCACAATCTGAAAAGTCGAGTGGATTAGTCGGGTTTTCCCTTGACTAACGCCGAACCCATAGTAACTTTATTCCGAGAAGATTCCTAGGGTTTCGTACACCTATGAGTACACCATATACAGAGAGGGACAGCATGAGCGCAAATCCGCTGCTTTCCATCGAGGGTCTCACCGCCTCCGTGGACGAGAAGACCATCCTCCACAACGTCAACCTCAACGTCGCCACCGGCGAGACCCATGTGCTGATGGGCCCCAACGGCGCCGGCAAGTCCACCCTCGGCCACCTGGTCATGGGCGACCCCGTCTACACGGTCAACGACGGCCGTATCGTCTTTGACGGCCAGGACATCACCGAGCTCACCACCGACAAGCGCTCGCGCGCCGGCCTGTTCCTGAGCTTTCAGGCACCGGTCGAGATCCCGGGCGTGCCGCTGTCGAGCTTTTTGCGCGCCAGCATCGCCGGCCGCCCTGGCCTGGAGATGAAGGGCAAGGAGTTCCGCCGTCGCGTCAAGGAGCTCGCGGCCGAGCTCAACATGGATACCGCCTACCTCAACCGCGAGCTGGGCGTGGGCTTCTCGGGCGGCGAGAAAAAGAAGGTCGAGATGCTCCAGCTCCTGCTGCTGCAGCCTAAGCTCGCCATTCTGGACGAAACCGACTCCGGCCTGGACGTCGATGCCCTGTCCACCGTCAGCCACGGCATGGACGCCTACCGCAAGAGCTGTGACGGCTCCATGCTCATCATCACGCACAACACGCGCATCCTGGAGCACCTGGATGTCGACCGCGTCCACGTTATGGTCAAGGGCCACATCGTGCGCGAGGACGACGCCTCGCTCATCCCCTGGATCGACAAGAACGGCTTTGAGACCTTTGAGCGCGAGGCCGCCGAGCAGCGCGCCCAGGCCGAGGCCGCCGCTGCCGAGCAGCAGGCGTAAAGGGGCGACGCAATGACCAAGAACCGCACCGAGGTCGCGGACATCGACCGCAGCCTCTACGACTTCACCTATGGCGAGGAGGGTTTCGAGCGCCTCGACGCCGGCATCACGCCCGACATCGTGCGCGAGATCAGCGCCAAGAAGGAAGAGCCGCAGTGGATGCTCGACCTGCGCCTCAAGTCCCTCGAGATTTTCAACCGTTTCCCGGATCCGACGTGGGGCCCCTCCATCGAGGGCCTGGACATGGACAACATCGTCACCTACGTCAAGCCCAACACCGACCAAAAGCACGACTGGGAGTCGGTGCCCGACGACATCAAGAACACTTTTGAGCGCCTGGGCATTCCCGAGGCCGAGCGCAGCTACCTGGCGGGCGTCGGCGCGCAGTACGACTCCGAGCTCGTCTACCACAACATGCAAGACACCGCCTCCAAGATGGGCATCGTCTACTCCGGCATCGAGGAGGCCCTGCACGACCCGCAGTGGGAGCCGCTCATCCACGAGAAGTTTATGACGCTCATCCCGCCCACCGACCACAAGTTTGCGGCCCTGCACGGCGCCGTGTGGTCGGGTGGTTCGTTTGTCTACGTGCCCAAGGGCACCAAGCTCGATTTTCCGCTGCAGAGCTACTTCCGCCTCAACGCCAAGGGCGCCGGCCAGTTTGAGCACACGCTCATCATCGTCGAGGACGACGCCGACCTGCACTTCATTGAGGGTTGCTCCGCGCCCAAGTACAACGTGGCAAACCTCCACGCCGGCGCTGTGGAGCTCTTTGTGGGCAAGCGTGCGCACCTGCGCTACTCGACCATCGAGAACTGGTCCAAGAACATGTACAACCTCAACACCAAACGTGCGCGCGTGGACGAGGACGGCGACATCGAGTGGATCAGTGGCTCCTTCGGTAGCCACGTGGGCTACCTCTACCCCATGAGCGTGCTCAACGGCCGCCGCGCCCGCTCGAGCTTTACCGGCATCACCTTTGCCGGCGCCGGCCAGAACCTCGATACCGGCTGCAAAGTCGTGCTCAACGCGCCCGATACCTCGGCAACCGTCGAGACTAAGGGCATCTCCAAGAGCGGCGGTATCCAGACCTTCCGCAGCTCTATCGTGGCCACGCCCAAGGCCGAGGGCTCCAAGGCAACCGTGAGCTGCCAGTCGCTCATGCTCGACGACCAAAGCCGCTCCGACACCATCCCCGCCATGGACATCCGCGCCAAGAACGTCGACATCGGCCACGAGGCAACTATCGGCCGCATCGGCGACGACAAGGTGTTCTACCTGATGAGCCGCGGTATCTCGGAGGAAGAGGCCCGCACCATGATCGTCAACGGCTTTGCCAACCCGGTCTCCAAGGAGCTGCCGCTTGAGTACGCCGTCGAGATGAACAACCTGATCAAGCTCGAGATGGAAGGAGCGATCGGATAATGAAACAGGAAACCAACACCGCTGCAACCACGCTCGAGCAGGTCAACGCGATGCCGGCCGCCACTTGGGGCTGGCTTAAGATGAACCAGACCAAGCTCGAGCTTTCCGACGAGCTTGCCACCGCTCCTGCCGAAGCCGTCGAGGTCGAGGGCCTGGACGAGCAGTTTGCCGGCTCGGCCAACGCCTTCGACGCCGCCATGGACGCCATGGCCGAACGCTTCCCCGAGCGTCGCGCCTCCGCCCCCGGCGACGCCGCCGACCGCGCTCGCATCACACCCGAGACCGAGCTCGACGTGCCCGCCACCTCCGTCTACCAGGCCGGAGCCATCAAGCTCGAAGAGGAGCTCTCCCCTGCTGAGGTCTTCGAGACCGGCATGGGCGAGGCCGCCTACGCCTACCTGGCCGATCACGGCAACAAGCGCATCGTCATCGACGTGCCCGCGTACCAGCACGCGACGGTTACCGTGCGCGTGAGTGGCGTCGACGCCGCCGCGGCCATCGCCGCCATCGACGTCGTCGCCCGCCCGCAGGCAACGCTCGACCTGCAGATCGCCCTGGACTCCCCCGTTGCCGGCGAGGGCGGCGTGGGTTCCG
>CABUTH010000173.1 GCA_902494465.1 uncultured Collinsella sp. | reverse complement strand
CGAGGACAAGGCATAATGCATGTGACAAAGGGGCAGTCCCTTTGCCACTTTGATTTGAGAGTAGATGTTGATGATTCTATCGCTTGCCCCTATGGAGGGGATTACCGGGCATGTGTTCCGTCGCGTGCACGCGGAGTGCTTCGGCGCACTCGATTGTTATTACACGCCGTTTTTGCCGCCGCCGCGCGTGGGCAACCGCTTTGGCGGTAAGGCGTTTAAAGAGGTCGATCCCGCCAATAACCAGGGCCTCAACGTGGTGCCTCAGCTGATGTCCAAGAACGCGGACGAGTTTGTGTGGGCGGCGCAGGTGCTCGCCGACATGGGTTACCGCGAGGTCAATCTCAACCTTGGCTGCCCCTCGGGCACGGTTGTTGCCAAGGGGAAGGGTTCGGGCTTTCTGCGCAACCTGGATGAGCTCGAGGTGTTCTTGGGTGACGTGTGCGAACGTTCGCCGTTGCCGGTGTCGGTAAAAACCAGGCTGGGGTTGGAGAGTGACGAGGAGTACGAGCGTGTGCTCGATCTATATTGCCGCATGCCGCTAGCAGAGCTAATCGTGCATCCGCGCGTGCAAAAGGACCGCTATACGGGCTCGCCGCGCAAGGAGTTTTACGGCGAGACACTGGAGCGGGCGCCGTTTCCCGTGGCCTACAACGGTGACATCTTTGATCTTGAGGACATGGATGAGCTGGTAGAGGCCTATCCCGGAACGCGCCACGTAATGTTGGGACGCGGCCTGCTTGCGAACCCCGCGCTGGCTCGCATGGTTGCCGGCGGCCCTGCTGCTACGGCAGCTGAGCTGCAGCGCTTCCACGACACGCTGTTCGCAGCCTATGCGGACGAGATTGGCGGCAACGCGGTCTTCCGCATGAAGGAGTGGTGGTTCTACGCCAAGTGCGCTTTCGCCGACCCCACTACCGTTCACAAGCTCGTACGTAAGACCAAAAAGGCCGACGAATACCGCGCCGCCGTCGATCGCGTCTTTCGCGAGCAGCCACTTGCTCCTACCGCCCGCTTCCACGGCTAGTTAGTCATTGGGGACGTTCTTTAACGACTAGTCATTCAAGAACGTCCCCAACGGCTATGTTGCAAAAAGCTGTACGCCAGCATCCAAAGATGTCGAAAAATGTCGACTTTGGATGCTGGCGTACACGTTTGGGTTCGGCGGGGGACTAGGCAATCATTGCATCGAGCGTAATGAGCTCTCTGAGTCGCTCCGTGCGTGTTTGCCCATGACGCTCCGCCTTTGCGTCAAACGCTTCAAGAACCGATTCGCCCACACGTGCCGACAAAACAACGCTTGGCTCATCGGAGATCGGCGGCCTTCCCAACTTGATGGTGCGACCCTTTGGCCACTCATCTTTTTCGTATGCCTCTGCGGCCTTTTCCAGCTCTCCGGGAGCAAACCCCATTATCTTTTCGAGCTGCTTAGCGTCCATAGCGCCTCCTATCGATCGATCCCGATTTCTCTGAGCACCTTGCGCGTAGGAGGGACAAGGGCGTGGATTGCAATGAGCTCCATAAGGGCCTCTTTTTTTGTATACAGATTTGTAGACAAAAATGCAAGCAGTTAATACGGTTAAGCAGCCTGTTTTGACTAGCGGACCATTGGGGTTTCCGGTTTTGGAACAGGTGGGTTGATGAATTCTTCTGGAAGCTGGATGGGGTGTTCGCCTCGCATGACACGGGTATAGCTTTGGTTCAGGCTTCTTCTCATGAACATTTCTGCCTTTTTTGCTTCGTCTGGATGGATGATTGCCTCTTGCCGTGGGACATCAAGTGGAAAGTCTTCCATGAGCTCCTCGTATCCTGGATCGGAGATTCCTGCGATGCAGTCGATCCAGAGAAAAGGTTGATACAGTCTTGCACCCGCGACGACGGCAAATAGGTCCCCAGCCCTTATAATCGGTTCCTCGTTGGGTTTGATGTCGCTAAGAGGTCGAGACGCCGTGAAGGTGTTGTCGCGGTAAAGGTCGACTTTGGCTTTGGCTCCACAAATACATACGAGATATTCTAGGGTTTGGACTTCTTCGGATTCGGCAATGGCCTTCTCTATACCGGCGATTTCTGCCAAGCTGCTTACTCGAATCAGTGATTCTTGGTATCCCATGTCTAGTTCCTCCCGTATTGCTCTAAATAAAGGGATCGACTGCCTTTTCCATTGCTGCCACGTGTGCGGCTCTAGGGCGTCGGTAGACTCGTCTTCATCAGTCTTCGATGGCGAGACCAACTCAATTCATGACATAGTGTGTCTCGAATTAGGGACGCCTAATAGAAAAGGGCCGTATTGTCCTTATATGCCTCGACCATCGTCGAGTTGATGGCGCGTTCAACGTGGGGACGAGGGTGCTCGAGGGTTTTTCTGACAGACGCGTAGACATATTCTTCATCTGGCAGTGCGGGCTCGATAGTTTTTTGGGTTGATAATTGTTTTGCCATAACGATGCACTCCTGTGTGACTCACGGATAACGGAAACGTTTGATTGTGAGTGCCGTTCTTTGATGGCGACGGCGAACAGGAGCGCAGCCTGTCTGAGGTGGGCGAGTGCGGTAACCACCGATCTTACTTACCGAACCCGCTCCAGCGTGTCATTGGGGACCTCCGCGGGAGCTCTCGACCAGCCTCATGCCTTGAGGCGAGTATAGCATATAAGCAAACGTATGTTCTATAAATTTGAGAAACTGAATTCCTACCTACTCATTTAAGTACGTCCCCAATGAGTGGAACTACTCATTTAAGTGCGTCCCCAATGAGTGCTAGAGCAGGTTCTTCTGTGCCCATGCGATGATGTCGCTCGACTCGTAGAGCGGCTTGCCGTCGATGAACAAGCAGGGAACCTGGCGTTTTCCGCCGACGGCGATGAGCGTCTGCTCGGCTTCGGGGTCGGTCGAGATATTGCGCTCGGGAATGGTCACGCCGTTATCGGCCAAAAAGCGCTTGACCTTTATACAATACGGGCAGCCAGTCATAACGTAGAGCACGAGCTCATGATCAGTAGCCATAGGTCTCCAATCGGTTGAAGTTTTGATTGAAATACCCAAAGCCGCCGCGGTCTATGCGCGCGTCAACGACGACTCGATTGCCTGAACCAGAAACGTCGTGGCTCCGGTGCCGCAGGGCTTGTCGTAGTAGTCAACAAAGCGCTGATCGGCAAGATAGCCGTGGGCGAGGCCCAGGTATGCTTCGTCTTGGGGCTCGTGTCCCCAGTTAAGGGCAATCCATCGACGGTGCATTGCGACAAGTTTGTGGGCCTCGTTGCTCTCTGGGTCGCCAATGCCCATGGCAATCGAAAGCTGGCCCAGAACAGCGCGTTCAAGTTCCTTCATGTCGTTCCATGTCTGAGGATCCATGTCCAGCAGCGCCTCGTTTGCTGCGTCGATAGCCTCATCGCCATAGCGCGCCCGCGCCTCGGCACCGCAGCGCTCCTCGTTTTCCTGCACGGTGCGCCAGCGCTCCAGTTGCGGCAGGACGGCGCCCATGAGCGAGACGGCTTCGTCGAGCGACATGCCGGTGTTTTGCGCCAGCCGCGGGGCGCAATCCTCGATCATCGCCTCCATGGTGGTGTCGTAGGTGTACTTGCCGTGGTCGTAGCACCACTTGCAGTAATGGTCGGTCGTGGCGCCCGTGGCATCGGTGCCGCAGTCGTCGGGCGTGAGTATCATGCCGCAGCTCTGGCAATAGCGCTCGGGCATTTCGAGCAGGTGAGACAGGGGTTCTCCGGTTACGGCTGCAATGAGCTTCATCATGTCGATGCCCGGTGTGACCTCGTCGCGCTCCCAACGGCTGACGGCTTGGCGTGTGACGAAGAGCTTTGCGGCGAGCTGCTCTTGGGTAAGGTGATGGGCGCGACGGATGGCAATGAGCTTTTCTGCAAAGGCCATAGCGGCTCCTTTCTGCTGGTTGATGGCTTAAGCATACGCGGCGGCAGGCGCCCTTCCAAGCAACCGTTGGTTGCACGACAGGAGTCCGCGGCGAAGAATTGCGCGCAACGCCCCACGCCTCCATGCCGTACAATGACCGGCATGGAACCTATTGCACACATACATACCGACCTGCCGCAGAAGTTCGGCATTCCGCGCAACAGCTTTTTGGCGCCTCATCTGCAGGGACGCATCGTTTTTGAGCCGGAATTTGCCTCCAATGCAGCGGTTGAGGGTCTG
>CABUTH010000172.1 GCA_902494465.1 uncultured Collinsella sp. | reverse complement strand
TTCCAACCTGGTGACCGCAGACGAGATCGCAGCCGTGGCATCCGCCGCCGACGGTGGCACTCGCGTCGCGCGCTAAACCGTCCCCATTCCGCGGGCCGCAGCTTTCCATACCCATACTTCTGCGGCCCGCTCCCCGATTCCTCCGGTCGGGCAAAACCACCAGTCCCATTCCGGTTTTGCCTGGCATTTCCTACACGACTGGTCGCGTAGCCGGTTTTGGAATTGCTTGGACCCCAAGCAGTGCCTCCGATAACCAATCCAAAATCGGCTCCCGACCAGCACATTTGGCAATCATGCGCCTATGCGCGCCACACATCGAAAGGAACATCATGTTCGATCAGTTCTACACCACGCTTGAGTCCCTGGGCATCGTGCCTGTCGTCGTGCTCGACAAGGTCGAGGACGCCGCTCCGCTCGCCCACGCCCTGATGTCTGCCGGCATGAAGTCCGCCGAGGTCACCTTCCGCACCGCTTGCGCCGCCGAGTGCATCGCCGCCATGGCCGAGGCCGAGCCCGAGATGTGCGTTGGCGCTGGCACCGTCCTGACTGTCGAGCAGGTTGAGCAGGCCCGCGCCGCCGGTGCCAAGTTCATCGTCTCCCCGGGTTACAACGAGGACGTCGTGAAGCACTGCATCGACATCGACTTGCCCGTCCTTCCCGGCACCGTGACCCCCTCCGAGGTTACCGCCGCCGAGAACCTGGGCCTCAGGGTCACCAAGTTCTTCCCCGCGGCTCAGTACGGCGGCCTGAACACCATCAAGGCCCTCGCTGCTCCGTTTGTCGGCCATCGCTTTATGCCCACCGGCGGCGTGAGCACTGCCAACGTCGAGGAGTACCTGAGCTCCTCCGCCATCATCGCCTGCGGTGGCACCTGGATGGTCAAGCCCGCCCTGTTCGCCGACGGCGACTTCTCCAAGGTCGAGCAGATTGCCCGCGAGGCCATGGACGTCGTCAAGAAGGTCCGCAGCTAGGTTTAGCTCTCTATCGTGAAAGGGGGCGTGTCCTAGACCTCGCCCCCTTTCTTTTAAAGCGGCTCGGAAGCGCGCCGTTTCCGTCACGGACAAGAACCGAAACCGTCTTGTATGCTGATAGAACGTGACGGAAGCGACACGCCCCCGAGCCGCTTTTCCTACTCGGTTTGCGACCGCGCCCAACTGAGCCGCTTCGACAAAAGCCAAGCCACCAAAACAGCTGCGGCGCCGTCTGGAGGAATGGACCCTTGCTTCCGGTCTTTTCCTCCAAGCGGCGCCGCAGCCTTTTCATGCCCCGATTGCACCCCCGCACTTGCGGTGTAATACGGACTGCTTACGCCGCCAAAGCCGCAAAACAATCCCTATTTCACCGCAACTAATGTAGGGGACGGATTAGATGGCCGAGTCTTTGGGCAGCTCAAAGTAGTCGGGATGCAAGGCAATAACCGGACCCTGTTCCTCGGGCATTAGATGCAAATGCGTCTCGGCCAGATAGCTCGCCGTGTCGGTATCGCCCCTCTTAATGGCCTCGAGAATCCGGCGATGCTGCCGACGAATCGGCTCCCAATCCAGATCCTGCGACACCATACGCAACCAGTTGTATCGCTCAAAATGCGTATTGACGCTCTTCATCCAATCCCACAGCATGTGACGGCCGGCAATCTCAAAACATGTCTCATGGAACAGGTTATCCAGGTCAAAGAAACGGCGCGTCTCGCTATGGTCGAGCGACTCGGACTCGGCAAGAATCTGCTCGAGCCGATGCTTTTGCTCGGGCGTGGCGGCAGAGCAGCATTTAATGAGCACACTTCTCTCGAGTTTCTCGCGCAAGAAACAGGCGTTCTCGGCGCGCTCCATGCTGATTTTTGAGACATAGGTGCCGCTTTTGGGACGAGTTTCCACCAGTTCCTGCTCACGCAGGCGCACAAAGGACTCGCGAATGGGCGTGCGCCCGATCCCCGTCTCCTTTTCCAGACCAATCGCCGAGAGGCGCGTGCCGGGCTTGAGCTCGGCATAGATGATCTTGGAGCGCAGTGCGGTGTATGCCTGGTCTTGCAGGCTCTGATAATGCTGGTGTTGTTCCATAAAGCCCTCGGATGAAGCCCACGGTTTGTCGAATATCACCACGTAATACTATCGCATCCCCCATCCCCACAGTTGCGGTGAAATAAGGACCGCTGGCACCCATGCACAACTTAGGTGGCTTTGACGTGACCAGACGTGACCACCGCTATCTCGGCGCTGATCTTAGGCAACGTCGCCGGCATCGCCAGCAAGTTGTTCACCCGGCACTTTGTGCGCGCCGCATTTGAAAAGTAGCACTACACGCGGGGCCAACGGGCAGCCCATGCTCACTTGTCTCTCGAGCTTGTCCTCCTCGATCAGGACAATCGTGCCGTCCGCACAGCAGGGCGAGTTCACCGTTTACCTTTTAAAAGTGAACGTTCACCTATTTTTCGGAGAATGGGAGGGTTTATTACCCTACTTCACATATACTGAGCTTGTACGAAAAGCAAGACTTATATAGATGAACGTTTCTTTTGGAAGGATTGCTATGTCTGATCTTATGGACAGCTTCCGCCTGGATGGCAAGGTCGCGCTCGTAACCGGCGCCACCTATGGCATCGGTATGGCCATTGCCGAGGCGCTCGGAGAGGCCGGCGCCAAGATCGCCTTTAACGCACGTCACGCCGACAAGGTCGCCGAGGCCGAGAAGCACTACCGCGAGCTGGGCTTTGAGGCCCATGGTTACGTGGCAGACGTCACCGACGAGGCCGTCGTCGCCGAGCTCATCGCCAAGATCGAGGCCGACTTTGGTACCACGCCCGATATCCTGGTCAACAACGCCGGCGTCATTCAGCGCACCCCGATGCTCGACATGAGCGCCGAGGACTTCCGTCGTGTCGTCGATATTGACCTCAACGCACCGTTTATCGTGTCCAAGGCCTGTCTGCCCGGCATGATCGCCAAGGGCCACGGCAAGATCATCAACATCTGCTCGATGATGAGCGAGCTGGGTCGCGAGACCATCGCCGGCTATGCCGCGGCCAAGGGCGGCCTGAAGATGCTCACCAAGAACATCTGCTCCGAGTTTGGCGAGGCCAACATCCAGTGCAACGGCATTGGGCCCGGCTACATCGCCACGCCGCAGACCGCGCCGCTGCGCGAGACGCAGCCTGACGGAAGCCGCCATCCGTTTGACCAGTTCATCATTGCCAAGACGCCGGCCGCCCGTTGGGGCACGCCCGAGGACCTGAAGGGCCCCGCCGTGTTCCTGGCTTCCGACGCGTCGAACTTCGTCAACGGCCACATCCTCTACGTCGACGGCGGCATCCTCGCATACATTGGAAAGCAGCCTCAATAAGCGTCACCGCAACTGCCCACATCAGGTTTCATCCACTCGTTTTTCATTTGAGTTGCGGTGAGATAAGGATTGGTTTTGGCTTCTATCAGGCAAAACAGTCCGTATTCCACCGCAAGTTAGAAATAGGAAGGTAATTCGCAATGAAAATCGCTCTGATCAACGAAAACTCTCAGAACTCCAAGAACCCTATGATCGAGGCTGCCCTTAAGAAGGTTGTCGAGCCCATGGGCCACACCGTCTTTAACTATGGCATGTATGCCGACGCCGACTCCAAGCCCCTCACCTATGTGCAGAACGGCATCCTGGCCGCTGTGCTGCTCAACTCCGGCGCTGCCGACTACGTCGTGACCGGCTGTGGCACCGGCGAGGGCGCCATGCTCGCCTGTAACTCCTTCCCCGGCGTGCTGTGCGGCCACGTTGCCGACCCGCTCGACGCCTACACCTTTGCCCAGGTCAACGATGGCAACGCCGTTGCCATGCCCTTCGCCCTCAAGAACGGCTGGGGCCAGGAGCTCAACCTCGAGTACACCTTTGAGAAGCTCTTTGGCTTTGGTTCGGGCAACGGCTATCCTGCCGAGCGCGTTGAGCCCGAGCAGCGCAACAAGAAGATCCTCGACGGCGTGCGCGCTGTGACCATGCGTCCGCTCGTCGACGTCCTGGGCGAGATCGATCAGGACCTGGTGAAGGGCGCACTTGCCGGCGAGCACTTCCAGGAGTACTTCTTTGCCAACGCAACCGACGAGGCCATCATCGCCAAGGTCAAGGAGATTCTGGACCTCTAATCGCATGACTCATTGCAGCTGACGCAAGCGGCGGGCGTCCCAT
>CABUTH010000171.1 GCA_902494465.1 uncultured Collinsella sp. | reverse complement strand
GTCGACTTGATGAGCGGACAAAGATTTGCCGGCAGCACCTTCTCGGCCTCGGGAATCACCTCATCGGACGTACCGCACAGCGCCACGCTCGCAGCCCCAGCGGCATCGATAATCTCGAGCGGCGTATAGCTGCACAAAAAGCCGACCAGGCGATTGCCGGCCTGTTTGTAATCCTTGACGCGAATAAACGCCGCCTTGCGTTGCTCGTTGAACTCCTCAAACGTGGACGGCAACGGCTGTTCAATTTTTTCCGGCATATAACTCCTAAACCTTTTAACCAACCAAGGAAACGGCTCTCCCAGGTGCCCAAGGTTGCCGTAAAAGGATCGCCGCGTACTTTGGTACGCAAGCGACGGTTTGAACGGCAAGATCGGGTGCCTGGGGAAGCCGCCGGGACGAATAGTCCTAAATGGTTTCCAAGAAAGCCTCGATCCTGGTTTGCAGTTGGCCAGCATCCTCGCCGGCGTAGTCGGTCGTGATGTGCATAAACGGAATGCCGGCTTCCTCGGCGGCCTTCTCCACGGCAAAGGACTCCATCTCGTAAAGCGTGCAGAACTGCAGCGCCACGTCCACGATGCCGTCGGCATGAAGGTCGCGTGCCATCTGAACGATGTCCTTCATACGCTGGTCGTTGGGCGTAAAGACGGCGCAGTTGATCTTAAAGTAGCGCTCGGCGATGGCGTCGAGCATCTCGTCGACCGTCTCGCCGGACTCGTCGACCAGGTCCTTGTAGTAGCGCGAGCCCGTGCAGGACTCCTCGCCCACCACGACGCCGCCGGCCTTCTCGATGAGGTTGAACAGCTTCCAGTTGGGCACGGCCATGGGCGTGCCGGTGTACAGGATGCGCTTGGTCCCCTTGGGCGCCACACCCTCGCCGGCCTCGACACGCTGCTCGCACTCAGCCGCCATATCGTTGATGGCTCCGGTCAGACGCGGCGTGTCGTCCATAAAGGCGGCCTGAACGGTCAGCAGGCTGTCGAGACCGCTGATGGGCGCTGGGTCGGCAGCGCGCGTGGCAGCGAGGCGCTGCAGGGCGCGACGCTTCTCATTGACGGCGTGGATGGCGGTCTTCAGACGCTCAGGCGTAATCGTGTCGCCACACTCCTTCTCAATCTTGGCGGCGAGCTTCTTGACCTCGGCCTTCCAGGTCACGAGCGTCGACTCGTCGTGCACGTTGGGAATATCCATGACGTACATGTTCTTTTGCGTGGCAAAGAACTCGTAGGCCTTCTTCTTGCCGTCGCAGGTGTTCTCGCCCACCACCAGGTCGCTCGACTCGATGTAAGGGCAGACCTCACCCAGCTTAAAGCCGGCAAAGCTCTTGATGAGCGGACAGGTGTTGCGCGGCAAGTGCTCCTCGACCTTATCGGTTGCCCAATCGGCACCCGAGCACAGGCCCACGGGGATGCCGTCACAGGCAAGCACGATCTCCTCGGGCACGTACACGCAGAAGCTGCCAACAATCTTGGTGGCCTCGCCGGCCTCCTTCTTGTCGAGCATCTCCTTAATACGGCCGCCGTGGATGTTGGTGGCCACAAAGTCCAGGTAGGACGTGGACTTGGGGCGATTGTTCTGCGTCAGGAACATGTCGCCGTACATCTGGCCCACGGCGCCCAGCAGCATGTCGTGGTCGGCAAGATTCATGCTGAGGCTTTCCCACATCGGATGGAAATCGAATTCTTCAGCCATGACGGTTCTCCTCTCGAACCAAAAATGAATAGCTACGGTATTTCTGCACGGTGGGTGGCGAAAACCCAGCCGTGCTCAAACCCGGAATTTTGGGGAACCCGCTTTGCGGTCGATTATTTAGTTGTGCGTCGTCTCTCCCGGAGCCGTGAACATACCTGCTCATATGCGGCTCCGAGCCATATACAGGGCGCGCGCGGCAACGCGACGCGAATATGTCTTCTGCAGCATCGGCGCGCCCTCCTTTTCTCGTCGAAGGTAACTATATCAACGGTTGTCGTCAAGACGAACACCGCCGACACGCGTACGACAACGTTGGGATGTGAGCATCTCGCTGTCTGATAATTAATTATCAGACTGATAAGGTTTAGTCATGTAGAAATCGGCGAACGGCGAAGTGAAAACAAAGCGGTCGAGGACCACCTCCTCGACCGCATCGCACCCGCATTATCGGCAAACGAGATGGATCCTGCTTGCATCAAAATGCATGCGCAGAGTCTCACCCGCCTGCGGCAGCTCTTCCACGGGTACACTCACCTTATTCACCTTCCACTGCAGACGCGTGGGCGCATCAGCACGCGGCACGTCCAGCAGCACCAGCCGCTCAAAGCGCGAATCGCTCACACGGGCCACGTGCAAATCGTAGCTGTTGCGACCGCGCTCCGCGCGATTGTCAACATGGAAGTAGCTCGCACGAATACCGAGGTACGTCACGTTATCGGGAACCTCATGGCCCACGTTAAAGGTCATGCCCCAGTCCAGGGCTTCAACTTCCTGAGACCCGATCTTGCGCGCCCGGCTTGTGTTCTTGCAGCCCGTCAGGCGCAGTGCCGCCAGCGTCTGCGGACGGCGGACCACGTCCTCGACGGAGCCGATCTCCTCAACATGCCCGTCGTGCATCACGCAGATGCGCCCGCACAGGCGGCACGCTTCGTCGATGTCGTGGCTCACGTAGAGCACGGTGCGGTTGCATACATCGAACAGGTCGAGCATGTTCTGTTCGAGGGCGCTCTTAAGATAGGAATCGAGTGCGCTCATGGGCTCGTCGAACATAAAAATGCCCGGATGCGCCGCCACCATGCGGGCAAGCGCCACACGCTGCTGCTGACCGCCCGAGAGGCGCGCGGGATAGCGGTCGGCAAAGTCGGCCAGGGCAAAAATGCCCAGGTAGCGCTCGGCAAGCTTTTTGCGCGCCGCGGCGTCGCCCGCATCCCCAACGCCCGCGCACACGTTGTCGGCCACCGTCATGTTGGGGAACAGCTGATAGTTTTGGAACAGCAGAGCGCATTTACGCTCCTGGGGTGACAGGTTGATGCCCGCCGACGAGTCAAAAAAGGTCACGCCGTTGACAACGATCTTGCCCTCGTCGGGCGTCTCCACACCGGCAATACAGCGCAGCGTACAGCTCTTGCCGCAACCCGAGGCGCCCAGCAGCGCCACACGATCCTCGCCGGCCTCAAGCTGCATGTCGAGCATAAACCCGGGATAGCGCTTTTTGATATCCAGAACGAGCGACATGGCCTATCGACCTCCCTGCAAAGCGGCATCATCGCGCATGAGCTCGGCCAGCGCCTCGCGATCGATACGCAAGGCATCGCCGCCCGCCGGGTCGAGCGAATCGCCCTGTCCGGCAAGATCTTTGATCCGCTTGCGCTCCGCACGGGAAAGGCCCCGCTCGCGATACTTTTGCGAATGAGCGGTGTACATGTTGATGAACAGGATGACCAGGAAGCTGAACACGATCACGACGGCGACCCAAAAGAGGGCCACCGAGGTGTTGCCGCCCATCCACTCAAAGTAAATCGCAATGGGGATGGTCTGCGTAATGCCGGCGTAGTTGCCCGCAAAGAACAGCGTGCAGCCAAACTCTCCCATCGCGCGGGCAAAGGCGAGGACCGTACCAGCGGCAATAGAAGGCCACCCAAGCGGCATCATAAGCTTGGCAAAGATGCGACGCTCGGACCATCCCAGGGTTCGCGCGGCGTCAAGCATCTGCGTGTCGAGGCTCTCAAAGGCGCCGAGCGCCGTACGGTAGACCAGGGGGAACGATACCACCACGGCAGAGATCACCGCCGCCGGCCACGTAAAGACAATCGAGACGCCGTGCGCAATCAGCCACTGGCCCACCCCGGTCGAGCGACCAAACAGCATAAGCAGCAAAAAGCCGCAGACCGTGGGCGGCAACACCATGGGGATGGTAAAGACCGAGTCGAGCAGGCCCTTGATGCGACTCGAGGTACCCATAGTCTTCCACGCGGCGAACAGGCCCAGCGCAAGGGAGATCACCAGGGCAAGGCCGCTCGTTTTAATGGACACCCAAAACGGGCGATAGTCGATGTCGTCCAAAAAGGAGACCAGAGAGGTCAAGGGCCCCTGCTCATCCCGCAATATGACAGACGACGCCTCTACCATTTGAGCGCTATCAAGCCAACGCGCGCCGCCCTTGGCATCACCCGAGGCTGATGCAATCACCACAT
>CABUTH010000170.1 GCA_902494465.1 uncultured Collinsella sp. | reverse complement strand
GGCGGGGCGTCCGGATCGATTCGGACGCCCCGCGTTCTCTTTTTATGCGCTCGCTGCAGGCGCCGTCTGCAAGTGTATAATTTCTGTCGTATGTAATTTGGACGCTTGTGCGTTCTGCCCATAACAAGAAAGGTCGCTATGCCTACCATTTCTACCGCCGACTTCAAGAACGGCCTCGGTCTCCGCATCAAGGACAAGGTCTACACCATCGTCGAGTTCCAGCATGTCAAGCCGGGCAAGGGCGGCGCGTTTGTGCGCTACAAGACCCGCGACATCAAGAGCGGCCGCGGCGTCGAGAACACCTGCAACGCCGGCACCAAGTTCGAGAGCGTCATGCTTACCACCCGCGAGTTCCAGTACCTCTACAACGATGGCGCCGACTACATCTTCATGGACAACGAGTCCTATGAGCAGGTTCCCGTTCCCGAGGACATGGTGGGCGAGAACTCCAAGTGGCTGCGCGAGAACGACATCTGCCAGCTGCTCTTCGCCGACGATGAGCTCATGGGCGTGACCCCCCCGATGTTCATCGAGACCACCATCGTCCAGACCGACCCGGGCTTTAAGGGCGACACCGTCCAGGGTTCCACCAAGCCGGCCACGATTGACACCGGCGCTGTCATCCAGGTCCCCATGTACCTCAACGAGGGCGAGGTCATCAAGGTTGACACCCGCGACGGCAAGTTCGTCTCCCGCGTCTAGCAACCAACTCTTCTAGGAGGACTCATGCCCCAGGAAATCAAGATTGACGGCATCGGCATTTCGCCCGATGTTCTGACCGCCATCGTCTCGCGCGCCGTGTCGGATGTCGAGGGCATCGCCTCCGTTGGCGTCAAGGACCTTGCCACCAACCTTGTCTCCATGATGCTCTCGTCCAAGGCCCCGGCTTCCGAGCCGGCGGTCGAGGCCGAGGTCGTTGGCGGCAAGCTCGCACTCACCGTGCGTGTCGTGGTGTTCTTTGGCTATCCGTTCAAGAAACTCGCCGAGGCCGTTCGCGTCGCCGTGGTCGCCGCCATCGATGCTCAGGTGGGCGTCGAGGTTGAGCGCGTTGACGTTTGCATTGACGGCCTCGTTTTCCCCAAGGAGTAACCTTTGAGCCTTAAGGTTTATCGCGGGCGTACGCTTGCCCGCAGTCAGGCGCTGCAGCTGCTGTTCCAGGCCGAGGCCACGGACAGCCCGCTCGAGCGCGTCCTCGAGGGTGATTTCCTGATCTCGAAGGGTCCCCTCGACCCCTATGCGTTGGAGCTGTGCCGCGGTGCCTACGAGCATATCGACCGCATCGACTGCGCTCTGCGATCCGTTGCCAAGAACTGGGATCTTATGCGCATGCCCGGCGCCGACCGCAATCTGCTGCGTATCGCTGTTTACGAGATGCGTTTCCTCACCGACGAGGAGGTCTCGGACGCCATCGTGATCAACGAGGCTGTCGAGCTTGCCAAGGCCTATGGCACCGACCAGTCCGCGTCGTTCGTCAACGGCGTGCTGGGCAAGATCGCTCGCAGCGAGGAGCTGCCGGGCGAGCGCCTGTACCAGGAGCTGCTGGCCGAAGATCGCGCTCGCGAGGAGGCGCAGGCTGCCGAGGCTGCCGCCAAGGTTGCGGTTGCTCAGGCTGAGGCTGGCGTGCTGGCCGAGGATGCGGACGCCGCCGAGGCTGACATCGACTCCGTCGAGGAGTAGCCATGCCAGAGGGTTCTGTCCGTAACTTTGATGAGATTTCGGACCGTCTGGATCAGATCATCGCTACCGTTCGCTCCAAGGATACCTCCTTGGAGCGTTCGCTCGATTTGTTTGACGAAGCGATTGAGCTGGGCTCCCGCGCGGTCGATATGGTCGACAAGTTTGAGTTGACGCCGCGTGAGGCCGACAAGCTCGAGCAGGAATACGATGAGGATGCGGCAAACGAATCCCAGGATAGCTAGGCCGCATCTCCGGATACGAATGGTTGATGGCATTCATGAAACGCGTGCGTCTTGATGACGAACTGATTTCACAGGGCATCTGCGCCGATCGCGCGGATGCCCTTCGCACTCTTATGGCCGGCTTGGTCTCGAGTGGCGGTGAGCGCTTGACTTCGCCGGGCCTTAAGGTGACCCCGGGCCTGCCGCTGCACGTGAAGGGGCGCATTCCCTATGTTGGCCGCGGCGGTCTTAAGCTCGAAGGCGCACTTGATGCGTTTGGCATCAATCCGACGGGCCTTGCCTGTCTGGATGTGGGCTGCTCTACCGGCGGCTTTACCGATTGCCTGCTCAAGCGCGGAGCTGCGACCGTTGTCTCGGTGGACGTGGGTCGCGCCCAGTTCGATTGGTCGCTGCGCCAAGACGATCGTGTGACGCTCCACGAGCGCACGAATGTGACGCAGTTGCCCGAGCTCGGCTACGGCGGTGCTATCGATCTGGCCGTGTGCGATGTATCGTTTACGAGTATCGCGAATATCATCGACGCCGTGCTGTCGTGCCTGAAGCCTTCGGGTTCGTTTTGCACGCTCGTAAAGCCGCAGTTTGAGGCGCCGGCTGCGCTGGTGGGTGAGGGCGGCATTGTGACCGATCCCGCCGTGCGCCACGATACACTCGTGGCGGCGGTTGAACTCTTTGCTGCCAAGGGCCTGTTCCCGGTCGATGTCTGCGTGTCGCCCATTCATGGTGCCAAGGGAAACGTTGAGTTTTTCCTGTACGGCACGAGGTTTGCCCCCGGCGAGCGCGCCGACGATGAGCTGCAATCCCAGGTATCGGTTTTGAGCGAGAAAGCTGCAACGCTATGAAGGTCTTTCTGGTTCCCAATTACTACAAGCAAGAGGCGGTCGAGAGCGGCCTGATGCTCGAGCTTTGGCTTTCGCGCCAGGGCTACGAGGTCGCATGGGCTGCCGACCAGCGCTCCAAGATCCAGAGTGCTCCTGATGTTGACGATGCCGACCTGGTCATTACGCTCGGCGGCGACGGTACGCTGCTGCGCGCGGCTCGTATCCTCAACTACCGCGAGATTCCCATTTTGGGTCTTTCCTATGGTCATTTGGGCTTTTTGACGGCCGCGAGTCCCGAGGAGCGCGACATTTTGCAGGTTGTGAGCGATGCCCTGTCCGGCGAGCTCCACGTGAGCCGCCGCGCCACCATCGCCGCCGATATCGTTTCGGTGCGCGAAGACGGCACGAAGGATGTCGTGCGCACGTTTGCCCTCAACGATATGGCACTTACGCGCGGTCCCCTGTCCGATATGGTTGAGTTTGACATCACGGTGTCGGGCCACCATATCGATCGACTGCGTGGCGACGGCGTGGTCGTGTCCACGGCGACTGGTTCTACGGGGTACGCGCTGAGTGCCGGTGGCCCCATCGTGAGCCCCGACTATACGGGCATGGTCTGCGTACCCATTGCCCCGCACACCATTCAGGCCCGTGCTTTCTTGACTTCGCCGAGTGATGTCGTCGAAATCTTTATGTCCGATGACCGCCCGAGCGTTCCGGCGATCGCTATCGATGGACAGTTTATTACCTGCGATGGCACGGTCGAGAGCGTGGCCGTGCGTCGCGGTCCCGGCGATGTGCTGCTGCTGGATTACGGCCCCGAGAGCTTCTATAACTCGGTGAGCCGCGTGTTCTACGGAGTGCGTCATGATCGATGAGCTGCAGGTTTCCAACATTGCACTCATTCGCGAGGCGACGCTGGTGCCGAGTGCCGGCCTGACTGTCCTGACCGGCGAGACCGGTGCCGGCAAGACCGCACTGCTCTCGGCGCTCAAGCTCATATTGGGCGAGCGTGCGGATTCTTCGACCGTGCGCGAGGGCGAGGCGCTGGCGAGCGTCGAGGCGCGCTTGTTCGATGGCCCGCACGACACGGAGGGGTTTACCGTGCAGCGCAGCCTTTCTGCCGAGGGTCGCAGTCGCGTCAGGATCGACGGCCGCATCGCCAGCGTGCGTGAGCTTTCGGAGCGCGTTGGCGTGATGATGGATCTTTGCGGTCAGCACGAGCACCAGCGCTTGCTCGATCCGGCGCATCATGTTGCCATGGTCGATGCCTGGGCTGGGCGCGCAGCGCTTGAGGCACTTGAGAAGTATCGCGCCTGATTTAAGGCATCGCGTGACGCCGCCAAGGAGCTTCGCCGTGTGGAGGAAGCCTCGCGTGCGCAGGGGAGCCGTGTCGAGGAGGCTCGCTTTGCCCTCGAGCGCATCGGCGAG
>CABUTH010000169.1 GCA_902494465.1 uncultured Collinsella sp. | reverse complement strand
CATATTAAAGGGGACAGGCACCTTTGTGGTGGTTTTGACGCAGGTGCGGGTTCCTTTCGAGTTTGCAGCAGAACTTAAGCCTTCCTAAAAGATTGCGTTCTCGTACACGTACGCCCGCATATTGGGGTACAACTCAACGTGAACAATGATGGCCCGCCACATGTTTGGCGGGCCTTTGGTTATTTGACGAAAGGATCGCAGCTATGAGCGAGTACGATTCCCAGCGTCCCCAGGATGCGGGCAACGCCGGCGAGACCCAACAGCAGCCGCGTGTGCAGGTGGAGTCGACGCCTGCCGATGGCAACAACATTCCTTACGTGCAGGCCTACGACACACAGACCGGCCAGCCGCTGGGCGGTCAGCAGGTTGTAAACAAGCACACGGTGGTCAAGACCAAGACCAAAAAGCTGCCGATCTTCATTACGGCACTCGCCGGCTGTGCCTGCGGCGCCCTGCTGGTCATTGCGCTCATTATGAGCGGCACGCTCAATATTGGCGGTGGCAAGAATGCCGTGACGGCGGGTGCTTCGGGTTCGTCGACGCAAAAGATCACCATCGACTCTGAGGACACAACGCTGGCCGAGGCGGTCTCTGCCAAGGCGCTGCCCTCTGTGGTCTCCATTACCGCTACTTCGAGTGGCAGCCAGAGCAACGCGCTTTCGCAGTCTGCCGATGATTCCGACAGCTCGGGCAGCGTCGGTTCGGGCGTGGTGCTCGATACCGAGGGTCACATCCTCACCAACAACCACGTGGTCGATGGTTACGACCAGTACGTGGTGACTATGGACGACGGCACCACCTATGAGGCCGAGTTCGTGGGCAACGATGCCTCGAGCGACCTCGCCGTCATTAAGCTCAAGGATGCCGATGCCTCCAAGCTCACCCCGATTGAGATCGGCGACTCCTCCAAGCTCAACGTTGGCGAGTGGGTCATGGCGATCGGTTCGCCGTTTGGCAACGAGCAGTCTGTCTCTACCGGTATCGTCTCGGCGCTCTACCGCTCCACGGCCATGAGCTCTACCAGCGGTAACACCATCTATGCCAACATGATCCAGACCGATGCCGCTATCAACCCGGGCAACTCCGGCGGCGCGCTCGTCAACGACAATGGCGAGCTCGTGGGTATCAACTCGCTCATCGAGAGCTATTCGGGCTCCAGCTCGGGCGTGGGTTTTGCCATTCCGGTCAACTACGCCAAGAACATTGCCGACCAGATTATCGACGGCAAGACGCCGGTGCATCCGTACATGGGCGCTACGCTTTCGAGCGTCAACGCGCTCAACGCCCGCACCAACAAGCTGAGCACCGATAGCGGCGCGTATGTGGCGAGCGTCGTTGAGGATGGTCCTGCTGCCAAGGCCGGCATTCAGGAGGGCGACGTCATCACCAAGCTGGGCGACGACGAGATCACGAGCGCCGACGGCCTGATCATCGCGCTGCGCAGCCACGAGGTGGGCGAGAAGGTCGAGATCACGCTCATGCGCGGCAAGGACGAGAAGAAGGTCACCGTCGAGCTGGGTTCTGACGAGGAACTACAGAACCAGCAGCAGGACGACAGTTCGACCGACACCGGCAACGGCGGTATTACCGATGAACAGCTGCGCCAGTACCTGGAGGAGCTGCTGGGCCAGCAAGGTCAGGGTCAGGGCAACGGTCAGGGTTTCTAACGAACCGTATCGCACATATCGAAGCCAGAGGGGCTGTCCCGCCAACGCGGGGCAGCCCCCTCTTTTCTTATTGATCCGTTGGGGATGGGGAAACGGATCATTTAGAACTGACAAGGGCATGGTTTGATCGCGCGATCCGCCCCGGTCCGTCGGCTGCCGATTCGGTGCGGTTCGAAAGGGTTATTCGGCGCCATGGTGACCGGTGGTACTCTTGTATCCGTTTGAAATCGAGCGAAGGAGTGCCGCTATGGAGCAATCGAGCCTGTTTGGTGACGGTGTGGATATCGATACCAAAACGCCCGCGAGCGTGGATGCCACCGCACCGACCGATGCCCGTGCCCAGGCGGCGGCGCGTGCGGCCGAGCTACGTCACGAGCTCGATTACCACGCCTATCGCTACTACATGCTCGATGCGCCCGAGATCACGGACGCCGCCTTCGACAAAATGCTCGTTGAGCTGCAGGAGATCGAGGCGGCCTATCCCGACCTGGTGACGCCCGACAGCTATACCCAGCGCGTGGGCGGCTACGTGAGCGAGCAGTTTACGTCGGTAACGCACATGGCACGCATGTATTCCATGGACGACGCCATGGATCTGGACGAACTCGACGCCTGGCTCCAGCGCACCGAGGATGCGCTCGGTGCCGGCAGCGTCACCTATACCTGCGAGCTTAAGATCGACGGCTTGGGCGTCGCGCTTACCTACCAAAACGGCACCTTCGTACGCGCGGCCACGCGCGGTGACGGCACCACGGGCGAGGATGTGTCGCTCAACGTGCGCACCATCAAGGATGTTCCCATGCACCTGTCCGAGCCGGCGCTCGCCCACATGGGCGCCGACCGCGAGCGCACCATCGAGGTGCGCGGCGAGGTCTATATGCCCAAGGGCAGTTTTGTGCGTCTGAACGACGAGGCCGATGCCGAGGGCCGCGACCCCTTCGCCAACCCGCGCAACGCCGCCGCCGGCAGCCTGCGCCAAAAGGACCCCAAGGTCACGGCGCGCCGCGACCTGGCCACCTTTATCTATGCCATCGCCGATACCGATCCGCTGCACGTCCATAGCCAGCGCGAGTTCCTCGACTGGCTGCGCAGCGCCGGCTTTAGCGTCAACTCCAACGTGGCACGCTGCGCCACGCCGGCCGAGGTCCACGAGTTCTGCGCCCAGGCCCTCGAGCATCGCGGTGACCTGGACTACGACATCGACGGCGTGGTCGTAAAGGTCGACAGCTTTGCCCAGCAGCTCGACCTGGGCTTTACCGCCCGTGCGCCGCGCTGGGCCATCGCCTTTAAGTTCCCGCCCGAGGAAAAGCAGACCGTCCTGCGCGAAATTCGCATCCAGGTGGGCCGCACCGGTGTGCTCACGCCGGTCGCCGAGTTCGATCCGGTGACGGTTGCCGGCTCCACCATCGCTCGTGCCACGCTGCACAACATCGACGAGATCCGCCGCAAAAACGTGCGCGAGGGCGACACTATCATCGTGCACAAGGCAGGTGACGTAATCCCCGAGGTTGTGGGCCCGGTGCTCGACAAGCGCCCGGCTGATTCGGTCGACTGGCACATGCCCGAGGTTTGCCCCGTGTGCGGCAGCCCCGTGGTTCACGAGGATGGCGAGGTGGCCTACCGCTGCGTGTCCATCGACTGCCCCGCACAGCTCAAGGAGCGCCTGCTCCACTGGGTGAGCCGCGGCTGCATGGACGTCGATGGCCTGGGCGATGAGATCGTCGACAAGATGATCGCCGCCGGCCTGATCCACGATGTCGCGGATTTCTACCAGCTCACAGTCGACGACATCGCCGGCCTGGACACAGGGCGCACCTATGCCAGCTCCAACAGCAAAAAGGGCGTCAAGAAGGGCGACCCCATTTCGGTGGGCCTCAAGACGGCCGAGAAAATCATTGCCGAGCTCAACAAGTCGAAGAGCCAGCCGCTCGGTCGCGTGCTGTTTGCCCTGGGCATCCGCCACGTGGGCAAGAGCGTGGGCGAGGTCATCGCCGAGCGATTCCTGTCGATCGACAAGCTCATCTTGGCGAGCGAAGAGGACATCGCCGAGTGCGAGGGCATTGGTCCCAAGATTGCGGCGAGCGTCAAGCAGTTCCTGGCCGTGCCCGAGAACCTCGCCGTGCTAGAGCGCCTGCGTCAGGCGGGCCTGTCGCTCGAGGTCGACTTGGGCGCCGCGCACGCTCAAGCTGCAGCCGACGCTGGTGTGGCGGGCGAGCTTGCCGACGCACAGCCGCTTGCGGGTCTGACCTTTGTGCTCACGGGCACGCTTGTCAACCGCACGCGCGACGAGGCGGGTGCGGCGCTCAAGGTGCTTGGCGCCAAGGTTTCGGGCAGTGTGTCAAAGAAGACGAGCTATCTGATCGCCGGCCCCAAGGCGGGCTCCAAGCTCGCCAAAGCCGAGCAGCTGGGTGTACCCGTGCTGGATGAGGATGCACTCGAGCAGATCTTGGCTACTGGTCAGGTGCCCCAGGCTTAAGACATCGGTAACCAAATTAGAAAACCGCCCGGAAGCACGATGCCTTCCGGGCGGTTCTTACTTTGCT
>CABUTH010000168.1 GCA_902494465.1 uncultured Collinsella sp. | reverse complement strand
GCCCAGTTCTCAAATTTTGTGGGTCGGCGGCCAACATCGCCTGGGCCCCCGCTTTTGCACTATCCGCTATGACCTACTCGGCATCCTCGACCTCATACGAATCCGCCTCGGCTGGCGCATCGCTTGTCTCCGGCGCAGCCTCGCGCGCCTCGTCAAACGCCGCCTTCATGGTCTTGTTGCCCCACGTGAGCTTGCGAATGGTAAGATCGTCGGCCTTCTTGTTGGCTAGGCGCAGATTGTTCTCGGAGGACAGCAACGCCTCCTTGGTTTTCTGCAGATGGCTAATCGTCTTGTCGATCTCATCGATTGCCGTTTGGAACTTGCGGCTCGCGATCTCGTAGTTGCGGCCGAAATCGTTCTTGAACTTCTCCATCTTGGCTTCGAAGTTCGTGACATCGATATTCTGCTGCTTGTACTCCGCCAGCTCCTGCTTATAGCGAAGCGAACCCATGGCAGCATTGCGCAGCAGCGTAATGATGGGAATGAAGAACTGCGGGCGGATCACATACATCTTCTCGTAGCGATAGCTCACGTCCACGATTCCCGCGTTGTAAAGCTCGCTCTCGGGCTCGAGCAGCGTGCAGAGCACCGCATACTCGCAGCCTTTCTGGCGACGATCGTGATCGAGCTTCTTAAAGAAATCCTCGTTCTTGTGTTTGGTCGCGGTTTCGTCGTTCTCGTTTTTCATCTCGAACATAATCGAAATGACCTCGTTGCCGCTCGCATCGCACTCGCGGAAGATAAAGTCGCCCTTGGTGCCCTCGGACGCATCGTTATCTTTCTCGAAGTACGCGTTAGGAAACGCCGTCATACGCAGACGGTTAAACTCGGTTTCGCAGTGTTGTTCGAGCGACTCGCCCACCATCTTGGTGGACAGGCGGACCTTCATATCCTTAAGGCGCTCGATCTCTTCATCCTTGTAGCGAATCAGGTCATCGCTCGCGCGCTTGGCCTGCGCAAGCTCGAGCTCATGTGCTGCCTTGGCCTGCTCTTCGCGCGAATCGCGCACCGCTAGCTCGCTCGTCAGTTTGGCACGCGCCTCATCGCGCTCTCGCTCCGCCGCGGCAACCGCCTCCGACAGGTTCATTTTTGCCATCAGTTCCTGCTCGCGCAGCTGGGCGCGCAGCCCCTCGGCCTCTTGCTCGGACTGAGCCTTTGCGGCTGAAAGCTTCTCCTGTACCGTCGCGCGGTAGTCAGCAAGTGCGCGCTCGGCCTCGCTGCGAGCGGCATCGAGTTCACGCTGCGACTCTGCCGCGGCAGCGGCAAGCGCCATCTCCTGGGCCTTGTCCGCCGCGGCAAGCCTGGCCTGCAGCTCGGCAATCTGAGCATCACGTGCAGCTACATCGTTTTGAGCAGCATTGCGCGCCGCCGACTCGGCAAGCTTGGCTTCGTCATCCTTGCGCCCCAGCTGCGCACGCAAGTTGTCGATTTCGCGCTGGAGCTCGGCGTTCTCCTTCTGAGCGTCGGCACGGGCCTCAACCGCCGCGCGCTGGCTTGCACTCTCGCGCTCTGCGGCAGCGCCCTCGAGCTTGGCACGCAATTCGGCAAGCTCGGCATCACGCTTGGCAACCTCTTGTGCCAGCTCCTGAGCCGCGGCGTTTTTCTGCTCGGCAAGTTGAGCGCTACGCTGAGACTCCGCCTCCTGCAGGGCGGCCGTCGAACGAGAGCGCTCAAGCTCCAACGCTTGCTCCCCCTCACGCTGGACGGCCTTTACACGCTCATCAAGATCGCGCGAGAACTCGGCATCGCGCACCTGCTTGACGATATCCGCATAACCGGACGCATCGACCTTAAAAACTTCGCCGCAATGCGGGCACTTGATCTCGTTCATAGCAGCTCCTCGATGGACGCAAATTTCAACCTTCTACACTCTACCGCGCCACGCGGACAAAAAAGGCGCCGCAGCCATAATGGCAACGGCGCCAGATCCACCGCGAGGGTGCCTATCCCCTTTGTGGTGGCTTGGGTCCTTACAGGTCGCGGTAGTCGATCAGGCGAAGATCGGATTGAGACTCAAGCCAAGCGCGAAGCTCGGGGTCGATCAGCGCATCGACTTCCTTGGTGCGATCGGTCGTAAGCGAGCTGTTCTCCAAGATAAAACGATCGAGATAGCCCGGATGGCACACAAAGACGACCGTCTCGCCGTCCGCCATCTCGCGAACCGTCCGCATAATCGAGTCCTTGGGTTCGTAGCCTGGCTCCATCGAGTGCATCACCATGCGCAGGTCGGTGGCACCGCATCGCACAACCGCCGTGGGGTCGAAGCTCGCCTTCTGTTCCTTAAGGCCCAGTTCCTGAGCAACCGCCGAGATCGCTCGGTTAAGGTTTTTGCTCATGACGGCATGGGCCTCAAAGTAATCGGGTTCGCGGCCCACAATCTCTACAAAGCGGTCATGCTGCGCGCGGATCTCGATGCAGGCCTCATCAAAGTCGATCAGTTCTTCGCCGCGCTTAAAATGCTCGCGGAAGGTACGGCTGCTATGGAACTCGCCGCTCTCGTTGAGCATACTCGGAATGAGCTCCGGGTCGGCACACGGCTTGCCCAGACACACGTTGGTATGCTGGCCCACCGCAATGCCGGCATCCGCCACGAGCGACCAGCCGTGCTCAGCCTCGGGCATATTGGGCATCAAGCCCGCCGAGCGCACCAGACCCTCATTGATGCTGCGGGCAATCCCCAGGTTAACGGCATACGAATAACCGATATCGTCGGCACGAATGAGCAATTGCTTCATATTGACCCCCATCTACGGAAAGGGGCACTTGAAGCGTAGCCAAGTGCCCCAGATAATTGTCCTACCGAACAGATACTTTAGGCTTTGGCAGCAGCAGCGTCCTCGTCGAGCTGCTCCTTGGTAAAGCCAAAGAGGTAAGCGATGGCGGCTGCGGAAACAAATGCAGCGCCCGATGCAACGCATCCCCAAACGAGATTAGCAGTTCCGCCGGCAACAAATCCAGTAACGCCCAGAATATTAGTCGCGCCCAAAACATACGTGGTCACGTTGGTGAGAGCCGCGATCAGGCCGCCGATGGCGCCGCCGGCGACCATAGCACCCAGGCAGCGAGTGTACTTAAAGCCGCAGCCATACAGCGCGGGTTCTGTCACGCCACCGACGATGCCGGAGAGCGAGAAACCAAGCATGGCGCCCTTTTCGTCGGTCTCCTTAAGACGCAAGAAAGCGCCGAAGGCCATGCCCCACGTGGCGAACTGGGCGATACCGCCTGCGACCATAACGCAGGAGTCGGAACCCAAGGTGAGCAGCTGCACAATACCAAGGGTAAGCAGAACCTGATGCATACCGGTCATAACCAGGAACTCCCAAAGCGCGGCAATGGCGACGAGGGAGAGGATCGTGACGATGCCGCCAGCGTTACCGAGGCCGAACATAAAGTTGCCGACCAGGTTGCCCAGAATGGAGCCAATCGGAGCCAGAGCGCACAGAGAAACGGGGATCATCACAGCCATGGTGCACACGGGCACAAACACCGTGGAGAGCATGTCGGGGATGATCTTTTTCATGAACTTCTCGACGACCATCAGCACCGGCATAGATAGGACCATGGGAAGCACGGTCGCAGAGTAGTTGTTCAGCTGAGCCGGGAGCACACCATAAACCATTGTGGTCGTAGCTCCCGAATCCGCCGCAGCGTTGACCAGTGTCATGAACTCGGGGGCAATGAGCACGCCGCCGAGCATCATGCCGAGCGGCTGGCTGCAGCCGAGCTGCTTTGCGGCAGCCCAACCCAGATAAACAGGAAGGAAATAATAGCCAGCGTTGTAAATCCAGTTGTAGAAGAAGTTGTAGATGTCGGAATCCGCAGACCAGATACCGAGCATGCCGTCGCCGCAAAGTACGGCAAGTGTACGGAACATGGCGGCGCCCATAATAATGGGGATCGTCATGCACATTGTTTTGGACAGGTAGTTAAGGGCCTTCTTGCCCGCAGTCTTGACCGTCAGCGGCTCCTTGGTGTTGCCATCGAGGTTCTCGTCAATGGAGCCTTCACCCTTAACGCCCAGCGCAATGGCAGCGTCGTAGACCTTCGGCACGTTCTGGCCAATGATGACCTGATACTGGCCGCCGGACCATTGTGCGCCCAGCACGCCCTTGATCTGCTTAACTTCATCATCATTGGGAATGGACTGATCCTTAAGGTTCAGACGCAGGCGGGTCATGCAGTGCGTCGCGTTTGTCACATTGGAGGCGCCGCCGACG
>CABUTH010000167.1 GCA_902494465.1 uncultured Collinsella sp. | reverse complement strand
TTGGGCGTGGCGACGCGTATCCCCGCCCCTTGTTTGTTGGGCTGCCGAGTCTTTGTACTGGGCGTTTACGTTCTATTAGAACCGTGCGATCTGGTGGGTGAGCAAACCCGTCGGAATCTGCGGTGCGCCGCCGGCGACCTGTGCGGCGGGGAATAGCGCGGCAACGGTAAAGTTGAACGGCTCTTTGCCCGTGTAGGCGCCGGCGGCACGGGCATCGTCGGCCAGGAGCTGTGATGCCCCGACCAGCGCGGCAGCGTAGGCGGGGTCGTCGGCCAGCATCGGCTTCGGTGCCTGGTCGAGCATGGCGCGGATGGCGGCAACGGCGTCCTCGCGCTTGACCTCCCACACGCGGTGCGTAATGCCCGCGGGATCGGTGACGGCGTAGAGCGAGGCGCCCTCTTTGGCAGCGCCCAGGATGATGTCCATGACGGGCGACGCCTCGTAGGCGAGCGACACGGGGCGCGGCTGAACTTTGAGTTCGGCGATCGCGTGCGCAGAGGCGGCCACGTCAGCGCTGGCATCGCCCTTGCCGCCCGCAAGTACACTCGTCGGGCAAATCGCCACGACACCCGTCACGCGTCCCGGCTCGCCCGAGCATTCGTACACGTAATAAGCCGCACCCGGGTCCTTGAGCATCAGGCCATCGGCAATGGCACCGCGCAGAGCATCGTTGCCGCTCAGGATGCTGCCCATTGCAGGCAGCGCCTCGAGCACGCGGTCCTGAGCCGGGCGGATGCAGGGAAACGGAAGTGCTTTCATGGGCGGTCCTAACGCGCGAGTCGGTTTGTTCGCGGCTTATTATGCCCCAACTTGTCTATTCGCGTCCCAGAGCACGTTATCGGCGAGCGCGATGAGCACGTTTTGGCAGCGAACGATATCGGCATGGGGCACATACTCGTTGGGCTTGTGCGCGAGCGCCAACGAGCCGGGGCCGTAGCTCATACAATTGCGGTTGCCTGTCTTGCCGGCAATGACGGCGGTATCGGTGTAGCCGGTAAAGAAGCCGACGGTCGTGTCCGCGTCCGTCACGCCATCGGCGGCACGCTTGAGCGCTGCTAGAAGGGGAGAGCTCGGGTCGCGCTCGATGGCGGGGCGGTCGCCCGTCACGGTGTAGCTGCCATGGCAACCGGGAACCGCGTCCTCGGCGGCGGCAATGGCCTGCTCGACCATGTTGATCGCGGCGGTCGTGTCGGTCGGCGGCGTCAGGCGCATGTCGACCCAGACCTTGGCGTGGTCGGGCACGACATAGGGGCGATAGCCGCCCTCTATCTGTCCAAACGTGATGGTCGAAGGACCCAGCTCATCATGCACGGGCAGCGTCGCAAACGTGCGACGAAGCGAGCACACGACCTCGGCCATGGCGGCGACGGCGTCGGCACCCTTCCAAGGCTGGCTTGCATGAGCCGTGACGCCGGCCATCTCGATCTCGAACCACGTACGCCCCTTGTGCGCCGCCTGGATCTGTCCGTCGGTGGGCTCGGTGTCCAGCACCCATTCACGCGAGCCGACCCATCCGGCATCGATGGCCGCCTCGGAGCCGCGCATAAAGTTCTCTTCGTCGACCGAGCAGATGAGCGAAAAGCCGCGGCGGGGCAGCGCGCCATCCGCCGCCACGCGCTCGAGCGTATGGACCAATGCGGCAATGGCGCAAGCCAGTCCGCCCTTCATGTCGCAGGCGCCGCGGCCATAGAGTTTATCGTCGCGCACGATCGCTCCGAGCGGCGGCGTGTCCGCGTCCCAGCCATCGCCCAGCGTAACGGTATCCATATGGCAGATATAGACCAGCTGCGGCTCGTCGCTCAAACCGGGCACGGTGACCATGAGGTTGCGGCGTCCGGGGAGCACTTCGAGCTCCTCAATCTGCACGGCATCGAGCGCAGAACTATCAAGTTGTGCCAGCTGCTGCTCAATGAGCCTCTTAATGAAGCGCTCAATCTCGTCCTCATACGCGCCTGGGTCCGAGCTGTCAATCTTCACAAGGTCCTGCGCAAGCCGCCAGGCAAAGTCCTCATCAACCATATGCAACCTCACAATCAGTCTGCTTTCCAAACCGATTGTAAGCCTCCTGAGAGATCTGCGACATGCGCGTGGCGGTATTTACCGTTCGCAGGCGGAGCCATCGCGCTCGCCGTCTGAGCGGGTTCACAAACGATGCAGTGGGTACGTACCCTTCATGGACGACATGCTGTGCGACATATCTGCCTTTCGGTATCACCGGATACCTCCACAGGTCTTGGCAATAATGCCGGACCTGCCCGATTCTGCGGACGATCCGCGCAGGGAGCACCTATGAGAGCATCCGCTCGTCACGCATTTCCTGGGCATCCCGTTACACGTGTTGGCGCAGGGCGGCTGTGGGCGTAAGGGCGATCGCATTGTCAGACATGTTTGGAACGGGGAGAGGCCGTTTGATTCCATGCGACAGACAGAGCTTGGCCTTGATGTTGCGTCCCCACTCTTTACCCTGCTGACCCTGGCTTCCTCGGTCTCAAACGAGCGTCTGATCATGTGCATGTATGAGATGTGCGGCACCTTTGCCGTGTGCAAGATTGCATCTCAGGTAAAGACGGCACTTGAGCAGGCATACGGGGGCCGGTGGGGTGACGCACAGTTTGGCTGGGAAAACGTAAAGGATGTCTCGGGGAATCCAACGGACTTGTGGAAACGACCTCCCTTGATCGAGCTCTCTGAACTTTCAGAGTACGTCGATAAGATCCGGGGGCTCCGCGGCGCTAAATCGTTCACACGTGCCGCGAAATGCATTACGGGGGTGGCGGCATCGCCGCTCGAGGTCCAGGCTTCGATGCTGTTTGGCCTTACGAGGTTGCGCGGCGGCGAAGGGCTGCGCCTTACCAATAACGTTGAGATTCGTATGACGCGCAGCGCCCGCCTGATTTCGGGGCTTGATAGGCGCTATGCCGATATCCTGCTGGCAAATAAGGACGGTAGTCGAGAGTGTCTGGTTGAATGCCAAGGTAAAGCCATTCATGGATCCATAGAATCCAAGATTTCGGACTCCGACCGAACGACGGCGCTGCAAGCGATGGGATATCCCGTCGTTTTGATGACCTATGGTCAGCTGGCCGACTCCGATGCCTTCCGCGTGGTGATGGAGCTCATCATGTCCTATCTCGATGTGCCGCTGAAAGACAAGACGCCGCGACAGCAGGAGCTCGAACGGCGGCTTCGTGAGGAGATTTTTATCGATTGGGCAGGAATGTAGCCGCGCGGTGGGTAAACGGTAGCGCGAGCTAGAGTTCTGGTCGCAAAAAGGCTTCAATTTTGCCTTGGAGGGACCCTAAAAATGCTATCTAGAATAAGTTGTTTCGGAAAATAGACAGTCAACTTACATTCGGCACATAGAGATCGATTTTTACCTACTAAAGTCCCTGATAAAGCTGTTTATCAAAGCGAGTGTGCTTAGCAACTTGAGCCTCACTATCGATTATCTGAAAAAACTTGTTCTGGGTATCATTTTAAAGTCGTCCGGAGCAACAAAATCGGCCCCCGTTTCGTGAAAACGGGGGCCGAATGGGCTTCGTGGCCTGTCTGACAGGCTTGGCGTCGGCGCTATTTAATCACGCGCACGCGATACATCGACGGAATCTGCTTGAGAGCCTCGATGGTGCTGCTGTCCAGGTGCTCGTCGGTGTCGAACATAGTGTAGGCGTTCTCGCCAGCGGACTCGTTGGTCATACGCTGCACGTTGGCGTTGTCCTTGGCGAGAATGGCTGTGATCTGGCCGATCATGTTGGGCACGTTGGCGTGCAGGCAGGCGATGCGGCTCGCGGCGCGCGCCTTGCCCATGCTGCAGGCGGTGTAGTTGACGCTGTGTGCGATGTTGCCGTTTTCCAGGTAATCCTTGAGCTCGCTGATGGCCATGTCGGCGCAGTTGGCCTCGGCCTCGCCGGTGCCGGCGCCCGAGTGCGTGGTGATAAACGTGTTGGGCATCTTGACGGTCTTGGGCGTGGCAAAGTCACAGCTAAACCAGCTGAGCTTGCCCTCGCGCAGGGCAGCGTCGACGGCGTCCTCGTCAATGATGGTTTCGCGCGCGTAGTTGATGAGCACGGCGTCGGGCGCCAGCAGGTTAATCTGCTCGGTGCTGATCATGCCGATGGTGTCTGCCTTGCTGGGCACGTGCACGGTGAGGTAGTCGCAGCCGCGGCAGAGGTCCTCGAGCGTGCCCACGCGCTGAACCTCGCGGCTCAGCACCCACGCGTGCTCGACG